>NZ_JABWDV010000426.1 GCF_013362995.1 Streptomyces sp. TRM64462
GGCGTCGGGGTCGCCATGCCCGGGCCCCTCGACCATCGCACGGGCGTGCCGCACCGGGTGACCGGCTACCCCGAGTGGGACGGGTTCCCGCTGCGCGACGCGCTCGCGGAACGGCTGGGTGGAGGGCCTTCTGGCGGGCCGTCCGGAGGGCCTTCCGAGAGGCTGTCCGTCGTCCTCGACAAGGACACCAACGCGGCGGCGCTCGGCTTCGCCGTGCGGGGCGGCGCTGGCCGCGGGACCGAGGACTCGTTCGCGTATCTGCATGTCGGTACCGGGCTGGGCGCCGGGCTCGTGCTGGGCGGCGTGCTGCTGCGGGGCGCGCGCACCGGGGCGGGCGAGTTCGGGCACCAGGTCGTGCGGCTCGACGGCGCCGTGTGCGGGTGTGGGGCCCGCGGGTGCCTGGAGGCCCTGTGCCTGGACGCCGTCCGGCGCGGTGACCTGGCGGAGGCGGGCCGGGTGCTGGGCGTGGGCGCCGCGAACCTCGTCGGGCTCCTGGACATCGACCGCGTGCTGCTGGGCGGGCGCGTGGTGGACGCGGCGCCGGAGCCGTTCGTACGCGGTGTGGGCGCCGTGCTCGCCGAGCGCGCCCGCCGCACGGGCGAGGCCGCACCGGTGCCCGTCGCCCTCGCGGACGGTACGCCGCATCTGGTCGCGGAGGGGGCCGCGCAGCTCGTGCTGGCTCCGTTCTTCGGGCTGTGAGGGCGGGCGGGGGCAGGGCAGGCGGGGCGGTGGGGTGTTGCTCCGATCGGGGGTAATCGGCGTTCCGTACGGCGGGTTTGCGGCGGGTGCGCGAGGTGATGTGCTCGCGGGCGGGGACACCTTGCTTCATGTCGCGTCGTCTTCTCGCCTCGACCGCTGCTGCCGCCTTTGCCATATCCGCCGTACTCGCCGCGGGTGCTGCGGGTGCCGCGGGTGCCGCGTGGGGCGTGCCCGCTGATATCGCCGTCGCCGGGCGGGAGCCGAGTTGTGGGGACACGTCCGCGGCCGCGTTTCCGATCCGTACGCGGATCGTGGGCGGTCCCGACGTGTACCGCGCCGGGGGCGGGGCCCTGAGCTGGCGGGTCGAGCTGACCAACACCACCGGGCGGGCCTGCCACAACATCCATCCCGTGATCGTCCTCACCGACCAGGGCGGGGAGCTGACGCCCGCGGACGTGCGGATGGAGTTCGCGGACCGGGAGGGCGCGGCCGGGCGGGCGGTGCGGGTCGAGGCGACGGACCACGACGAGGTCGTCGGGGTGCTGGACGACGACACCGACCGGGCGTTCGCCGGGTTCACCGTGCCGGCGGGCGGGACGGTGGCCGTGCCGGTGCGGCTGGCGTTCGCGGGCGGGGCGCGGGTGGGGGCCGTGACGGCCAACGCCGCGGTGGTGCAGCGGCGGGGGGATGACGGGGAGTGGGTCGGGGAGTCGGGGGACTACCGGTTCGTGGTGGCGCGGGCGGTGGGGGAGTCGGAGGCGGCGGAGCCGGAGCCGGAGCAACTGGCGGGGACAGGGCGGCGGGGTGCTGGTGTGCTGGTGCCGCTGGGTGCGGCTGCGGGCGGGTGCGTCGCCGTGGGCGCGGCGGTGGTGGTGCTGGCGCGGCGCGCCGGTGGCTGAGCGGCGGGAGCGGTGCGGGCGCTGGGGGAGGGAGCGGTGCGGGCGGCCGGTTCCGCTGTGCCCACCCGTTCCGCCCTGGGGGTCCCCCCTGCACGAAGTGCTTGGGGGAGGAACGCATGCCCACAGCGAAACCGGCGGTCCCGGCGGGCGTGCCGCTCCGCGGCGGAACCGGCGGTCCGGGGAAGGTGGCCGTTCCGTAGCGGAATCGGCGTTCGGGCGGGCGTGCCGTTCCGTGGCGGAACCGGTGGTTCGGGGAACGTGGTCGCTCCGTGGCGGAATCGGTGGGTGCCGTGGTGGCACCGGGTGTTCACCCTGGTCTGGGAGCATCCGGTGTGTGGATCAGTGGAACAGCAGCAGTGGTGCGCCCGGGGCGCCTGTGCGGGCGGGGATTCCCGAGCATGGGCGGGTGCCGAAGTACTACGCCGTCAAGGCGCGGGTGGCCGAGCTGCTCGGTGAGTTGGGGGAGGGCGACGCCCTGCCGACCGAGCGGGAGCTCGCCGCGCGGTACGAGGTGTCGCGCGAGACCGTGCGGCAGGCCCTGCGGGAGCTGCTGCTCGAAGGGCGGCTCCGCCGCCGGGGCCGGGGCACGGTCGTGGCGGGGCCGAAGCTGGAGCAGCCGCTGTCGCTGGCCAGCTACACCGAGGGCGTCCGCCGTCAGGGCCGCCGCCCCGGACGTCACCTCATCGCCCTCGACCGCCTTCCCGCCTCCGGGGCGCTCGCCGCCGAGCTGGACGTCCCGCCCGGGGAGCCCGTCTGGCACATGGAGCGGGTGCTGCTCGCGGACGACGAGCGCGTCGGCCTGGAGAGCACGTACGTCGCCGTGGCCCGCGCCCCGCGTCTGGACGCCGACTTCGACCCGGACTCCTCCTTCTACGCGTACCTCCGCGAACGCCTCGGCATCCGCTTCGGCGACGCCGACGAGCGCATCGAGACCGTACTGGCCACGCCGCGCGAGGCGCTCCTCGTGGGCACCCCGCCCGCCCTGCCCATGCTGCTCCTGCACCGGCTCTCCCGGGACACCGGCCACCGGCCCGTCGAACGCGTCCGCACTCTCTACCGCGGCGACCGGTTCAGTTTCACCACCAGGCTGGGGTAGACCGGCCCTCGGCTGACCGGACGCCGAGCCTTTGTCACGAGAACATAACGGGTCTGGGCCAAGTTTGACGGCCCGTTCACCGACCCGTCGCCGGGCCGATCCGCCCGGGACACCCGCCACCCCGACCGTCTGTGGCGTGAAAACCAAGAGAGTCGTCATCGTCGGGGCCGGGGTGCTGGGCACCCTGCACGCCTGGCACGCCCTGGAGCGCGGCCACGAGGTCGTGCACATCGAGCGGGAGCGCGAGGCCCGCGGCGCGTCGCTCCGCAACTTCGGGCAGATCTGGGTCAGCGGCCGCGCCGCCGGCGAGGAACTGGACACCGCCCTCCGCGCCCGCGCGTTGTGGGAGGCCGTCGGCGCCCGCGTCCCGGGCCTCGGATTCCGCGCCAACGGGTCCCTCACCCCCGTACGCACCGCCCTCGAAGCCTCCGTCGCCGAAGCAGCCGCCGCCCGGCCCGACGCCGCCACCCGCGGCTTCAAGCTGGTCACCGCCGCCGAGGCCCGGGCCATCAACCCCGCCCTGCGCGGGGAGTTCACGGCCGCCCTCCACTGCGCCGAAGACGCCGCCGTCGAGCCGCGCACCGCCCAACTCGCCCTCCGCGAGGCCCTCCTCGCCACCGGGCGCTACACGTTCCTGCCCGGACGGGAGGTACGGGACGTCGTCGGCGAGCACGGCGTACGCGACGACCACGGGGACGTCCACAGCGGCGACTCCGTCGTCCTCTGCACCGGCGCCTGGCTCGGCGGGCTCGTCCGCGAGATCGCCGGGCCCGTCCCCGTACGCCGCGTCCGCCTCCAGATGATGCAGACGGCGCCGCTCGGCGAACCCCTCACCACCTCCGTCGCGGACGCCGACAGCTTCCGCTACTACCCCGCGTACGACGCCACGGCCCTCGACGCCGGACAGCCCCAGGAGCCCGTCGCCGCCGCCCACCGCATGCAGCTCCTCATGGTCCAGCGCCTCGACGGCGGGCTGACCATCGGGGACACCCACGCGTACGAGCACCCCTTCCCGTTCGACACCGTCGAGGAGCCCTACGAGCACCTGACGAGGGTCGTCGAGGGCCTCCTCGGGCGGCCCCTCCCACCCGTGCGGCGCCGCTGGGCCGGCGTGTACGCGCAGTGCGCCGACCCCGCCCGCGTCGTCCACCGCCAGCGCGTCCGCGACGGCGTCCACCTCGTCACCGGGCCCGGCGGACGCGGCATGACCTGCGCGCCCGCCATCGCCGAGACCACCGCGAACGAACTGGGCTGGTAGCCATGACACTCGATCTCGTCGTCCTCGACATGGCCGGGACCACCGTCGCCGACGGCGGCCTCGTCGAGGACGCCTTCGCCGCCGCCGCGCGCCGCCTCGGCGAGGACCCCGCGCCGATGCTCGGCCATGTCCGCGCCACCATGGGCGAGTCCAAGATCTCCGTCTTCCTCCACCTGTTCGGCGGCGACGAGACCAAGGCCCGGCAGGCCACCGCCGCCTTCGAGGAGGCGTACGGAGAGCTGGTCGGCGCCGGGGCCGTCGCACCCGTCCCCGGCGCCGCCGACACCATCCGGGCGCTGCGCGAGCAGGGCCGTACCGTCGTCCTCACCACCGGGTTCGCCCGCGTCACGCAGGACGCCCTGCTGGACGCACTCGGCTGGCGGGACCTGGTCGACCTGGCCCTGTGCCCATCGGACGCCGGCGGGCGCGGACGCCCGTACCCCGACATGGTGCTCGCCGCCCTGCTGCGCACCGGCGCCGTCGACGACGTACGGCACGTCGCGGTCGCCGGCGACACCGCGTACGACATGCTCAGCGGCGTACGGGCGGGCGCCGGGCTCGTCGCGGGCGTCCTCACCGGCGCCCACGACCGCGAGCGGCTCACCGCGCACGGCGCCACGCACGTCCTCGGGTCCGTGGCCGAACTCCCGGCCGCCGTGGCCGAGTGGGAGGCGGCGCGGTGAGCGGCATACGCTTCGCGCGCGTGTCCGTCGCCTACGGCCGCACCACCGTCCTCGACTCGCTCGACCTGACCGTCGAACCCGGCGAGGTCATGGCGCTGCTCGGGCCCTCCGGCTCCGGCAAGACGACCGCGCTGCGGACGGTCGCCGGGTTCGTACGGCCCGCGGCGGGGCGGGTGTTCATCGGCGGCCGCGACGTGACCGGGCTGCCGCCGTACCGGCGCGGCATCGGCATGGTCGTACAGAGCTACGCCCTCTTCCCGCACCTGCGCGTGGACGAGAACGTCGCCTTCGGACTCAAGGCGCGGAAGGTCGCGCGGCGCGAGATCCCGGGGCGGGTCGCCGAGGCCCTGGAGCTGACCGGCATGGCCGCGTACGCCCGCCGCCACCCGCGCGAGCTGTCCGGCGGCCAACAGCAGCGCGTCGCCATCGCACGGGCGCTGGCCATCCGGCCCGATGTGCTGCTGCTCGACGAGCCGCTGTCGGCGCTCGACGCCCGGCTCAGGTCCGGGATGCTCGGCGAACTCGCGCGGCTGCACCGCGAGTTGCCCGGCATGTCGATGCTGTACGTCACGCACGACCAGGTCGAGGCGCTGACCCTCGCGGACCGGGTCGCCGTCATGGACCGCGCCCGGCTCCAGGACTGCGGCACCCCGCAGGAGCTGTACCGCAGGCCCCGTACGGAGTTCACAGCGTCGTTCGTCGGCGACGCGAACTTCCTCCCGGTGACCGCCGGGGGCGCGGGCACGGTCACCTTCGCGGGCCGTGAGCTGGAGGTCCCGGAGGTCCCGGAGTCACCGGTGGCGGCGGGCGCCGCGGCCACGCTGTGCGTCCGGCCCCACCTCGTCGCCCTGGGCCCGGGGCCCAACGCGCTGCGCGGCACCCTGGCCGAGGCCCAGTGGCGGGGCGCCACGCACAGGCTGTACGTCGAGGTGCCGGGCGGCCACCGCGTCAAGGCCGACGTCCGCGAGCTGCGCGAGCCCCCGGCGCCGGGCGCCGAGGTCACCCTCCACTTCGCCCCCGCCGACGCGGTGCTCCTCCCGGCGGGGGTGACCCCGGATGCCTGAGGCCCCGAAAACCCTCACCCCCCGCACGACAGCGGCCCAGACCGACGACCACCCCAGGGCGCCGCGCGACGGCGAGACGTCCGCCGAGGCCCAGGCCCCGCAGCGCCCCGAGGGCGGCGGCCCGGGCCCAGAGCACCGCC
>NZ_JABWDV010000427.1 GCF_013362995.1 Streptomyces sp. TRM64462
GGTGGCGTACCGTGCGGTACGGCCACCCCCCGGTGCGGCTGCCGTGGACCCCGCTCGGGTTCACGGCGACCGGCCGAGGGCCGTCCCCCTCGGCCGGACTTCGTGGATCGCTCCCGGGCGGTCAGCCCTGGGCGGCGATACGGGCGAGGCGCTGTGCCTCGTCCCGGGTGGAACGCGCGATGGCGTCCTCGTCGGCGGTCAGCAGCCGGTTGTCCTCGACGATCTGGCGGCCGTTGACGAACGACGCGGTGACCGGGGCGGCCGCACCGAAGACGAGCGCGGTGACCGGGTCGGCGATGGAGGCGTGGGCGAGCGTGTCGAGCTTCCACAGCACCAGGTCGGCGAGCTTGCCTGCCTCCAGGGAGCCGATCTGGTCGGCGCGGCCGAGTACCTGGGCGCCGCCGTAGGTGCCGAGGCGCAGGGCCTGGCGGGCGTTGAGCGCGGCCTCGCGGTGGGCGCCGAGCCGGTTGATGAGCAGGGCGTTGCGCAGCTCGGTGTGGAGCTCGCCGGACTCGTTCGACGCGGTGCCGTCGACGCCGAGGCCGACGGGGACGCCCGCGGCGAGCATGTCGGGGACGCGGGCGATGCCGGCGGCGAGGCGGGCGTTGGACGACGGGCAGTGCGCGACGCCCGTCTTCGTACGGGCGAAGGCCTCGATGTCGGAGTCGTTCATGTGGACGCAGTGCGCCATCCACACGTCCTCACCGAGCCAGCCGGTCGACTCGAAGTAGTCGGTCGGGCCCATGCCGAAGAGTTCCTTGCAGAACTGCTCCTCCTCGACGGTCTCCGAGCCGTGGGTGTGCATGCGCACGCCGAGGCGGCGGGCGAGCTCGGCGCCCTGCCGCAGCAGCTCGGTGGAGACGGAGAAGGGGGAGCACGGGGCGACGGCGACCTGGGTCATCGCGTCGAAGGAGGCGTCGTGGTGCTTCTTGACGGTCTCCTCGGTGCCGGCGAGCGCGCCTTCCAGGGTCTCGACGGCGAAGTCCGGCGGGAGACCGCCGTCCTTGACGCTGCGGTCCATGGAGCCGCGGGCGAGGGTGAAGCGTACGCCCATCTCGGAGGCGGCCTTGATGATCGCGCCGGAGAGGTCGCCGGAGCCGTGCGGGAAGACGTAGTGGTGGTCCATGGCGGTGGTGACGCCGCCGCGGGCCATCATCGCGAGGGAGCCCTGGGCCGCCGAGTACACCATCTGCTCGTCGATGCGCGCCCACGTGGGGTAGAGGGCGACGAGCCAGTTGAAGAGGTTGTGGTCGGTGGCGAGGCCGCGGGTGATCCACTGGTAGAAGTGGTGGTGCGTGTTGACCAGGCCGGGGGTGACGAGGTGGCCGGTGGCGTCGATGCGGCGGACCACGTTCGTGAGGCCCTCGGGGGCCCGGCCCGCGCCGATGGACTCGATCCTGTTGTCCGCGATGACGACGTGGCCCGATGCGTACTCGGTGTCCTGGGCGTCGACGGTCGCGATCGCGCAGTTCTCGATCACGATGCGCTGGGCTGCTGCCGAAGGTGCCATGGCGGTGCGTCCTTCTTCTTCGAACTGGCTGAGGGCACGGCAGGACCCTAGGGGGATTTGAGTGCCGCGGCCGGGCGGCTGCGGGTGCCGAGGGGATGAAGCTGTGGGGGCGGAAGGCCGTCCGCCCCGACCCGCCGAGGCGGGGCGGACGGCCGACCGGTCAGAGGTTGGTCATGTCGAGCGGGATACGGGCCTCGACGCCGTCCCGGAGGATGGTCGCCTCGATCAGGCCGTAGGGGCGGTCCGCCGCGAAGTAGACCTCGTTGTCGTTCTTGAGGCCGAACGGCTCCAGGTCGACGAGGAAGTGGTGCTTGTTCGGCAGGGAGAACCGCACCTCGTCGATCTCCGAGCGGTTGTTGATGATCCGCGAGCCCATCTGGTACAGCGTCTGCTGCAGCGACAGGGAGTACGTCTCGGCGAAGGCCTGGAGCATGTGCTTCTTGACCTGCTCGTAGGACTTCTCCCAGTTCGGCATGCGCTGCTCGTCGTCGGTCCAGTTGAACCGCCAGCGGCCGGACACCTGGGTGGCGAGGATACGGTCGTACGCCTCCTGGAGGGTGGTGTACTTGTCCTTCACGTATCCCCAGAACTCCGAGTTGGTGGAGTTCATGACGATGAGATCCTTCAGGCCGGAGATGACCTGCCAGTTCTCACCGTCGTAGGTGATCTCGGTGACGCGGGTCTCCTGGCCCTTGCGGACGAAGGAGTGCTTGACCTCGTCGGCGCCGATGAACTTGGAGTTGGCGTCGGACGTGGCGATGCGCTCCCAGGCGTACTCCTCGATCCGGATCCGCGCCCGGTGGATGGGCTCCTGGCTGGTCACGAAGTGCCGGGCGAGGTGGATGCCGAACTGCTCGGCGGACTCTATGCCGTACTCCTTGGCGAACGCGTACACCGTGTTCTTGGTGGTGTCCGTGGGCAGGACGTGGGCGTTCGAGCCGGAGTAGTGCACGTCGTCCATGTCGCCGGAGAGGGCGACCGAGACGTTCAGGTCCTTGATGTGGTGGGTCGCGCCGTCCCGCGTGATCTTTACGACGCGGTTCTCTGCTTTCCCGTACTGGTTCTGGCCGAGAATCGTGGGCATGGTCTGCTAGCTCCCTCGGTAAACGGAGTAGCCGAACGGGTTGAGCAGCAGCGGTACGTGGTAGTGCTCGCCCGGTACGACGGCGAAGGTGATCGCCACCTCGGGGAAGAACACGCCGCTGTCCCGTGTCGCGGGGGCGTCCTGCTGTGCCTCGGCTTGCTTCTTGACGAAGTACGTCTCGGTCTCGAAGTCGAGACGTACGTGGGTCGTGCCTTCCGGCAGGGCCGGGAGGTCCTTGCACCGCCCGTCCGCGTCGGTCGCGGAGCCGCCGAGCGCCACCCACTCCGCGTCGCGGCCGGCACGGGCCGCGAGGGAGACGGCGACGCCCTCGGCGGGGCGGCCGGCGCTGGTGTCCAGGATGTGCGTGGACACCGATGCGGTGGTGTCGGTACTCATGCGGGGTCTTCCTCCACGAGTCGGGTCAGCCGGATGCGGTTGATCTTGCCCAGTTCGGTGCGGACGATCTCGCGCTCCTGTTCGGGCGTGTTGCCGATCCGGTCGCGGAGCGCGTCGCGCATCTGCTCACCGGTACGGCCGGTGGCGCAGATGAGGAAGACGTGTCCGAACCGCTCCTGGTAGGCCAGGTTCAGTTCGAGCAGTTCGGCCTTGAGCGCCTCGGAGGCGCCGGCCATGCCGCGCTGCTCGCGGGCGGACGTGGGGTCCCCGGGCTTCGGCCGGCCGATGGGCGGGTGTCCGGCCATCGCCTCGGCCAGGTCCTCGGCGGTCAGTTCCGCCATGGCGGCGTCACTGGCGAGGAAGAGGTCTTCGGCGCCGGCGTACGGGCGCTGGGCGAGCAGCTTGCTCCCCCACGCCGAGCTGGCGCACACCTCGTGCAGGGCGGCGCGCGCGTCGCTGTCCGCGGAGGTGTTGAACCGGGCGAGGCCCGGTGTCGAGGTACTCGAAGTCACGGGGAGCCTCCGTGGCTGTTTTTCGCTGTGCTTCGGACGGGCTGCGGATAGCTAACGCCCTGCGACGGCACCCCGTCAACACTTTGTTGAAAAATCTGTGTGACACGGAAGCCGCCGCCCGGACACCCGGGCGACGGCTGGTGTTCTACTTGCCTTTGGCGGCGTTTTCCCTGTTCAGGTAGTTGTACACGGTGAACCGGCTGACCCCGAGCGCACCGGCCACGGTCTCCACGCCATGACGTACGGAGAAGGCACCCCGTGCCTCCAGGCCACGGACGATCTCCTGCTTGCGCTTGCGGTCGAGGTCGGCGAGCGGCATGCCGTGCCGCCGTTCGAGCGCGGCCAGAATGTGCTCCAGGGAGTCGGCGAGCTGCGGCAGCCGTACGGCGAGCACGTCCTCACCCTCCCAGGCGAGCACCACGTCGTCGGGGCCCGCCTGCTCGGGCAGCAGTATCCGGCCACCCATGGCGTCGACGAGCGGTTTGACCGCGGTGATCAGCGGGTGGTCGCCGGGCGCGCTCACCGCTCACCCCTCCCGGCGCCGTCACCGATCACGTTCACCTGGAGGGACACGCGGGTGGCGCCCGCCTCCAGCGCGCGGCGCAGCAGGGCGTCGACGGCGGTGAGCACGGCGTCCGCGCGCCCCTCCGCCGTGTTGCCGAAGGGGCCGACATCGACGGCGTCCAGCTCGGCGCCCTGGATGACCTCGCGGGCCACGACGGCATGGGCCGGGGCCTCGTCGAGGTCGAACGGTTCGGTCGTGAACTCGACCCTCAATCGCTGCATGAGGTCACGGTAACGCCGCACGCCGGAGCGTCCACCCCGTGGGTGGGCCTTGACAAGGACGGCATTCCACTTGCACTCTTCCGTTACGCAGAAACGAACTTCCGCAATACGGAAGGAGCGCCGCCCCTCATGGCCCGCTTTTCAGAAGACGCAGGCAAGGCCCAGCGCTTCGATGTGAACCTGTCGATCCTCTTCACCGAGCTCCCGCTCCTGGAGCGCCCCGCGGCAGCCGCCGCGGCGGGCTTCACGGCGGTGGAGCTGTGGTGGCCCTGGATCGAGACGCCCACGCCGCCGCAGAGCGAGCTCGACGCCCTCAAGAAGGCGCTGGACGACGCCGGCACACGGCTCGTGGGGCTGAACTTCTACGCCGGGCAGCTGCCCGGCCCGGACCGTGGCGCCCTCTCCGTACCCGGTGAGGAGTCGGACCGCTTCCGTGCCAACATCGACGTGGCCGCCGACTTCGCCGCCTCGGTCGGCTGCACGGCGCTCAACGCGCTGTACGGCAACCGCGTGGACGGCGCCGACCCGGCGGCCCAGGACGCACTCGCCCTGGAGAACCTGGTCCTGGCGGCCCGCGCCGCCCACCGGGTCGGGGCGGTCCTGCTGATCGAGGCCCTCAACAAGCCCGAGTCGCCGCTCTACCCGCTGGTGAGCGCCCCGGCCGCGGTCGAGGTCGTCGACAAGGTCAACGCGGCCACGGGACTCGGCAACGCCAAGTTCCTGCTCGACCTCTACCACCTGTCGATGAACGGCGAGGACCTGGAGGCGGTGATCGACGCGTACGCCGCGAAGACCGGCCACGTCCAGATCGCCGACAACCCGGGCCGTGGCGCGCCGGGCACCGGTGACCTCGACCTCTCCGGCCTGCTCACCCGCCTGCGCGAGCGCGGTTACGACGGCTGGGTCGGCCTTGAGTACAAGGCCGGCGACCGCCCGAGCGCCGAGTCCTTCGACTGGCTGCCGCGCGAACTGCGCGCCGCCGCCCTCTGACGTCAGCAGCCGACTGGCCTCACCCTCACGCTTTTTTCGAAAGAGGTAACCCTCATGAGCACCACCCTTCCCAAGGTCGCATGGATCGGTCTCGGCATCATGGGCTCCCCCATGTCCGAGAACCTCCTCAAGGCCGGCTACCAGGTCACCGGCTTCACGCTGGAGCAGGAGAAGCTGGACCGGCTCGCCAAGGCGGGCGGCACCGCCGCCGCGTCGATCGCCGACGCGGTCCGCGACGCCGACGTCGTCATCACGATGGTGCCCGCGTCCCCGCAGGTCGAGGCCATCGCGTACGGCCCCGACGGCATCCTGGAGAACGCCAAGCGGGGCGCGCTGCTGATCGACATGTCGTCGATCACCCCGCAGACCTCCGTCGACCTGGCCAAGGCCGCCGCCGAGAAGGGCATCCGGGTGCTCGACGCGCCCGTGTCCGGTGGTGAGGCCGGTGCCATCGAGGCCGTCCTGTCCATCATGGTGGGCGGCGAGCAGGCCGACTTCGACGCCGCGAAGCCGCTGTTCGACGCGCTCGGCAAGACGATCGTGCTGTGCGGCCCGCACGGCTCCGGCCAGACGGTGAAGGCCGCCAACCAGCTGATCGTCGCCGTGAACATCCAGGCGTGCGCCGAGGCCGTGGTCTTCCTGGAGAAGTCCGGCGTGGACCTGAAGGCCGCGCTCGACGTCCTCAACGGCGGTCTGGCCGGCTCGACCGTGCTGACCCGCAAGAAGGACAACTTCCTCAACCGCGACTTCGCCCCGGGCTTCCGGATCGACCTGCACCACAAGGACATGGGCATCGTCACCGACGCCGCCCGCAACGTCGGTGCGGCCCTCCCGGTCGGCGCGGTGGTGGCCCAGCTCGTCGCCTCGCTGCGCGCCCAGGGCGACGGCGGCCTGGACCACTCGGCCCTGCTGCGCGCCGTCGAGCGCCTCTCCGGCGCCCAGCTCTGACGGGTCGCGGCCCCATGACTCCCGACCCGGTGCTCCGCTCCTGACACGGTCCCGGGTCGGGCCAGACTTCCGGCGGCGTCGGCGCTGACACCTGTCCTGTCGCGCCCAGGCGCCGGCGCCGTCCGGAACCCCCTTCTCCAATTTCAACAAACTGTTGACGTTACCTTGGGGCGAATTTAGGCTCCTGAGCACCGCCAGCAGCTCTGTACGGAAGGTCACCATGTCGAAGCGTGTGCTTACGACCGAGTCCGGCGCCCCGGTCGCCGACAACCAGAACTCCGCCACCGCCGGCGTCGGTGGCCCGATCCTGATCCAGGACCAGCACCTGATCGAGAAGCTCGCCCGCTTCAACCGGGAGCGCATCCCGGAGCGCGTGGTCCACGCCCGCGGCTCCGGCGCGTACGGGCACTTCGAGGTGACGGACGACGTCACCGCGTACACGAAGGCGGACTTCCTCTCCGAGGTCGGCAAGCGCACCGAGCTGTTCGTGCGGTTCTCCACGGTCGCCGACTCGCTGGGCGGTGCGGACGCGGTCCGCGACCCGCGCGGTTTCGCGGTGAAGTTCTACACCGAGGAGGGCAACTACGACCTCGTCGGCAACAACACCCCGGTGTTCTTCATCAAGGACCCGATCAAGTTCCCCGACTTCATCCACTCGCAGAAGCGCGACCCGTTCACGGGCAAGCAGGAGCCGGACAACGTCTGGGACTTCTGGGCGCACGCCCCCGAGGCCACCCACCAGATCACCTGGCTGATGGGCGACCGCGGCATCCCCGCCTCGTACCGCCACATGAACGGCTACGGCTCGCACACCTACCTGTGGACGAACGCCGACGGCGAGGCCTTCTTCGTCAAGTACCACTTCAAGACGAACCAGGGCATCCGCTGCCTGTCCTCCGAGCAGGCCGCCGAGGTCGTCGGCACCGACGCCAACTCGCACCAGACGGACCTGCTCCAGGCCATCGAGCGCGGCGTCAACCCGTCCTGGACGCTGTACGTGCAGATCATGCCGGCGGCGGAGGCGGCGGACTACCGCTTCAACCCGTTCGACCTGACCAAGGTGTGGCCGCACGCCGACTACCCGCTCCAGCGGGTCGGCCGGATGGTCCTGGACCGCAACCCGGACAACGTCTTCGCCGAGGTCGAGCAGTCCGCGTTCTCGCCGAACAACTTCGTGCCCGGCATCGGCCCGTCCCCGGACAAGATGCTCCAGGGCCGCCTCTTCGCCTACGCGGACGCCCACCGCTACCGCCTCGGCGTCAACCACACGCAGCTGCCGGTGAACGCCCCGAAGGCGACCGTGGCGGACAACTACGGCCGCGACGGTCTCATGGCCACGCGCAACGGCTCCCGCCACGACAAGAACTACGAGCCCAACTCGTACGCCGGCCCGTCCCAGACCGACCAGGCCCTGTCCGCGGCCCTCGCGGTCTCCGGCCACACCGGCACCCACGCGGCTCCGGCCCACGTCAAGGACGACGACTTCTTCCAGGCGGGCGAGCTGTACCGGCTGATGTCCGAGGAGGAGAAGGGCCGGCTCGTCGCGAACATCGCGGGCGGCCTGTCCCAGGTCTCCCGCGAGGACGTCATCGAGAAGAACCTCGCCCACTTCCACGCCGCCGACCCGGACTACGGCAAGCGCGTGGAGGAGGCGGTCCGCGCCCTGCGCGAGGACTGACCGCCCACAGGCAGCGTACGGCGACCGACGGGAGGTCGTCCGCCGTACGCCGTCCGTCCAGTGGCCCGGATGAGGGGTGGCCGCAGGTACGGACAGAGTGAGGGCCGCGGCGGTGCACGCGCCAGTGCGGTGGCGAGGGGCGTACGGGCGTCTTCTTGACCTGAAGGAAGCCACCCGCCCGCTCCGCCGCGGTCCCGAACCCCCCTTCCCCACCGACCCCGTCCGGCGGCGCGAACGTCCTGTCGCGCCAGCCTCGCACCGTCGGACGGTTTCCACCACACACCTCCCGCCGCACAGAGCCAGAGCGCGGAGTTCGGTATACGGTCCCGAACTCCGCGCTCTGCTGGGCCTTCCATGCCCCTGTGGCTTCTCCCCTGATGGGGCCTCCCGGATCGACGGGTCGCTCGCCCTGCTGGTGCAGCGGTCGGATCAGACGGACCGGCAGATCGCTGACCATGAGCAGCGCCTCGACTCGCTGGAGCGGGCCCGTTCGCCGCTGCCGTCGCTGGCCGCGCTGACGGGCCTGGCTGGTGCCGCGACGGGCGCGGCCGCGCTCCTCCTCCGCTGATCTGTTACGACGACGCCCCCTGTCTGGCCTCCGGGCCGGTCAAGGGGCGCTTTCGTCATCTCCCCATCCACGGAAGGCGAGTAGCGTTCTGAGTGCCTACGTCAGAACGGAGCTTCAGTATGCCCGAACGCACCGATATCCCCCTGACCTTCGGCCAGCGCGTCCGCCGCGCACGGGAGCGCGCAGGGCTCACGCGCCCCGTCCTTGCTGGTCTCGTCAGCAGGTCGGCCGACTGGGTCAAGTCCATCGAGAACGGCCAGATCGGTATGCCCCGACTCCCCATGCTCCTGCGTCTGGCCGAGGTCCTTGGCGTGGACGACGTCGCCGAGCTCACTGGGGAGGAGCGCATCGCTTCCAGCACGTACGGCAAGACCGCCCACGCGGACCTGCCCATGGTCAAGCGGGTCCTCAACACCTACCGGCTCACGCCCCGGGCAGAGGAGCCCGAGCCGCTCGACAACCTCTCCGCGCGGGTACGCAGTGCGTGGAGGCTGTGGCACCGGGCCGACGACGACCGGTCTGGCGGCCACCGATCCCGCATCGCCCAGCTGCTGCCGGACCTCCTGGCTGACACACGGCACGCCGTCAAGACGTACGAGGGCGCCCACCGGCGGAGGGCCCTCGTAGTCCAGGCGCAGACCTACCACCTCGCCCAGCTCTACCTCTCCTTCCAGCCTGCCCCCGACCTCGTGGTACTGACCGGGGACCGGGCCATGACGGCGGCGCAGGACGCGGACAGCCCGAAGGCGATCGCGGCTGCGGCCTGGTACATGAACCACGTGTACCGGGACGCCGGCGAGGCGGCAGAGGCCCGAGTGGAGCTGGCCGAGGATGCGGCCAGTCTGCTGCGGACGGACGAGAGCCCGGAGGATCTGGCGCGGTGGGGTCTGCTTCAGTTGGCGGCGGCGCTCAGCTTCGCGAAGATCGGCCGCAGCGGTACGGCGTGGAGGTACTGGGATCGCGCGGATGACGCCGCTCGGCGGCTGGGCGATGGCTACGCGCACCCGTGGCTGATCTTCGGTCGGGGCGTCGTGGACGCGTACGCGTTGACGATGCACAACGACCTCGCGAGGTCCGTCCAAGCGCTGGACGCGGCGTCGTCGCTCGACCTCAGCGGGGTGCCGTCGGCGACGCGCCGCTCGTACCACCTGATTGAGGCGGCCCGGGCCCACGGTATGCAGGGTGAGTCCGTGGCTGCGGTGCACCTGCTGACAAAGGCGTGGCAGGAGTCACCGGAGACGATCCAGTACAACCTGCATGCACGGGCTGCGCTCCCGCAGTTGGTGAAGTCGGCGCCGCCGACGGTTCGTGAGGACGCTCGTCACCTGGCGGTGGAGATCGGCGTGCCGGTGTAGCGGCCCGGGGGGGGGAGTTCAGCTCCTCGGGCGGACAAGGAGGGTTCCTCCCCCTCGACAAGGGGGGAGGAACCCTCACCCTCGTCCGCCTGAGTCGCTCTTACCGTCGGTGCCAGACCCACCACAGGCTGGCATTGACGAGGAGTAGACCCGTGATGACGATGAGGGTGTACGCGGTCCGTCCCGACGGCACCATCGCGACGATCCGTGAGCGCGTCACGGTCCGGGACACGGACCCGCCGCCGCAGGGGCCCGGCTTCCCGCCCTGCATCTGCCCCCGCTGCGCGCCCGGGGCCAAGCGGTGACCGCGCGCGAGACGGGAGCCCTGCCCCGGCCGCACACGCTGACCGAGATGCAGCGGTACGGACTGCGCTGCGTCCACTGCGACACCGAGCTGAAGCCCGGCACAGCCGTCGAGCTCGGCACCCAGTACGACGACGACCCGATCCTCGGCCGCGTCGCCTGGTACCCGCGCGCCTGCCAGGACTGCACCACCGGGCGAGGTGCGACGTGAGCGTTCGCACGGTCATCCGCCAGGCGGAGTGGACGATCGGCGCGGACAGCGCTGAGGGCGCGTCGCCGCCGATCCGCGAAGTCGAGTGCACCACCTGCCACGAGCAGTCCGAGCTCACCACCGACCAGCTCGCTGGCGACGTGTGGGCGATGCGTCACGCCGCCCGCCACGACGGACACCGCAGTTTCCGGGAGATCGTGACCGCGTTTCTCCGCGTCACCCCAGCCCCGGACAACCCGCTGTACCAGGAGGAAGCGCGGCTGACCGCAGCGAGAAGACCGGAGAGCACGACCAACCCAGTTTGACCGACCAAAGGAGTAGAAATGACCACCAGCACCACCCTCTTGCGGGAGGCGTTCCCGATGGCGCCGGCCGACGGGCCTGTGCCACAGAGCTTCGACGTGCCGTCCGGGCCGGATACTCGGCCCTGGGCGCTGCGCTTCGCGCGGACCCCGGACTCCACCGGGGCAGTGAAGGTTCCCGCATCGTTCTACGACGACGACCGCCAGGTGAACCTGTCCTACGACGGCGGTCTGCTGACGTGCATGGCGAACACGCACTCCCCGACCGTCCCGGACGGCTCCACCTCCAACCCGCCGCCGCTCGACGAGGGGCCGAAGGACTGATGACGGCGCCCGTCCTGATCGTCGCCGCCGCGAACGACTGGCCGACGGACCGGGTCGTCACGGAGCTGGCCGACCGAGGGGTCGAGGTGTTCCGCATGGACACCGCGGACTTCCCTCAGCGGCTGGCCCTGGCCGGCCGAATCGACCAGGAACACGGATGGGCGGGTGAACTGGCCACCAGGCACCGCACGGTGGACCTGTCCCGGGTCGGCGCGGTGTACTACCGCGCCCCCGGGGCGTTCCAGTTCCCGCGCGGCATGTCGGCGTCGGAGGAGCGGTTCGCCGCGGCGCAGGCCCGCGCCGGGCTCGGCGGCATCCTGTCCTCCCTGGAGTGCCGGTGGGTCAACCACCCCACTGCCTTGGCCCGTGCGGAGTACAAGCCCGTGCAGCTCGCGGCCGCCCGGGACTGCGGGTTGCGTATCCCCGCCACCCTGATCACCAACCGGCCGGAGGCCGTGGCGGACTTCGCCCGGCAGGCGGCGGGTCCGATCGTGTTCAAGCCCGTGTCGTCCCCGGTGCTGATCGAGGACGGCCGGCTCAAGAGCGTCTACACCCGGCTCCTGACCGCCGAGGACCTGGCCGACCTGCGCGGCGTGGAGCTTACCGCGCACCTGTTCCAAGCCTGGGTCGACAAGGGCCACGAAGTACGGCTGACCATCGTCGGGGAGCGCATGTTCGCCGCCCGTATCGACGCCGGCAGCGACGCAGCCCACATCGACTGGCGCAGCGACTACGGGTCGCTCTCCTACACCCCGACCAGTGTGCCCGACAGCGTGGCTGCCGCCGTGCGCCGACTGATGGACCGGCTCCGTCTGCGATACGGGGCCGCGGACTTCGTGGTCGACCCGTCCGGGGACTGGTGGTTCCTGGAGGTCAACCCGTGCGGGCAGTGGGACTGGATCCAGGGAGCGACTGGGCAGCCTGTCGCCCAGGCCATCGCTGACGAACTTGAAGGAGTGACCGCCTGATGGACTGGCAGCCGCACGCCGAGCAGCTTGCCCGCGCCGCCCTGCACCCCTCCTCCCGCTGGTGGGAAACGGTGTTGTCCGTGCCTCGCCACGTGTTCGTACCTCGCTGGTACACGTCCGGACCCGACGGGTGGACCGTCACCGACGGCCCGTCCAACGAGGAGGAGTGGGCGCGGGCCGCGTATACGGACCACACGGTGGTGACGCGCGTGGGGCCGCTGCACGCCGACCACGCCGCGGAGGGAAAGCCGGTCATGGGTCTGCCCACGTCGTCGGCGACGCTGCCCAGCCTGGTCGTGACCATGCTGCAGCACGCCAAGATCACGGAAGCGACCGACCTGCTCGACATCGCGACCGGATCCGGCTACAGCGCCGCCCTGGCCGCCCGCCGCCTCGGGGCCGACCGCGTCACCACCCTGGACGTCGACCCGTACCTGACGGAGGTGGCGGCAGCACGACTCGCCAGCATCGGCCTGCGCCCGCGGGTGGTCACCGCAGACGCGGGCCGGGACCTCCCGGGTGACTTCGACCGGATCGTGTCCATGGTGTCGATGCCCCGCGTCCCCGTCTCGTGGCTGCGGGCGCTGCGGCCGGGCGGCCGGCTCGTGACCACCATCCGGGGCACGGGGCTGATCCTGACCGCTGACAAGACCGAGGACGGCGGCGCCGCAGGGCGGATCGAGTGGGATCGGGCCGCGTTCATGACCACCCGGACCGGAGACGATTACCCGCCCGCGCTGGACGGCCTGTTCGCGTCCGTACGCGACAGCGACGGGGACGACGTGGCAACGAGCCCGCTCCCCGTCATCAACGTCATGCAGGCATGGGAGGTGTGGTCGATGCTGTCCCTGACCCTCCCCGGGATCGAACACCGTATGCAGTACGGGCACGACGGCAGCCGTACCGCCTGGATGCTCCACCCAGACGGCTCCTGGGCCCGCGCCCACACCGCGGCCGGCGAGCGGAGCACGACCGTGCACCAGGGCGGCCCGCGCCGCCTGTGGGGCACCCTGGAGGAGATCCGCTGGCGGCTGGAACACGGCGAACTCCCCGTCTACGGAGCCCGCGTCTCCATCGCCCCGAGCGGCGAGACAACACTGACACGCGGGGGGTGGACACTCACCCTGTGACATCCCCACGGTTGTCCGAGAAGGCACGAACCGACACCACGAGAAGGGGCGCAGCCGATGGACGATGAGCCACTGGAGGAATGGGCCGCACGGCGTGACGCGCGCCGGCCTCTGCCCGGCGCGCGCCGAGCCACCCCGCTGAGCGACGGCGAGACCCGCGCCGAGCACGTTGACCCCCGGGCGCCGCGCGGCGTGTCCGAGTGGGACGGGCACCAGTGGGTGCCCGCTGGTGTGGCCGACAGCCGAGAGGCCGCGCAAGAGGCTACCGGCCGGGACGCCGAGGCGGACGCCGAGTCCGTGCCCCTGCCGCCCTTCAGCAACCTGCCGCCAGCGCCGGAGCCGTGGCGGCCGACACAGGTCTTCCGCAGGCCCGGGTGAGCGGCCGGCTGGCCGCCCAGGCGTGAGACCGCCCCCGGTCAGCGCTCATGCCTGCGGGCCAGGCGGCGGGCCTCACCGTATGAGGTCAGCGAGGGGCACACCGATCGCTCCGGCGATGATGACGAGTGTGTCGATCGTGGCGGCGCCCGCAACGCCACAAGCGCGTTAGTTTCGCCCGAGCATCCCGGATCACGGACGAGCTGGATAGGCGCGGAGTAATAGGCCCCGGAAGGGCTCTATCGCGCGACGGGTCCTGCCTACCGGACAACCGCATTAACCGCCGTGCAACCCTGAACCGGGCCCCGCCGTGTATCCCCTGTCACGGCGGGTCTTCTCACGAAACCTGCCCGCGGCAACCAGCGGCGGCAGTACGCTCCCCAAAACAGCACCTCGGGGGCAGATTGGCCAGACGACGCAGCGACCCTGAAGAGAGCTGCCTGGGATGCTTGCTCCTGTTAGCCCTCGTAAGCACCGTCGGCTCGTGGATTAAGAGCGAGTGGGAGGACGGCAACTACGCCCCCGCTGCGGCCACGACGACGATCATCACCGGCATCTGCGCCTTCGGCGCGCTCCTCACCTGGCTAGCACGCCACGCCCTAAGCCGCAATCCAGGAACCCGCCAGGCCCGGTGGCTGTGGTGCGTTCCAGCCACCCCGCAGTCACCCCCCTTCCCCCGCAGTTCAGGCCTCTGCATCAGAGGACACAGCGCCCCTTCCCAGGTAGCACGCACTTCCAGGCAATGAGCCCCCGTCAGTTCGAACAAGCGGTAGCGTCTCTGTGTCGACGGGACGGCTGCACCGACGCTCGTGCTGTTGGAGGAGCCGGAGACCTAGGCCGTTTCCTTCGGATCATCTGATCGTTGGTTGATGCGTGTCGTTGACTGACGCCCAGTGGGCACGCATCGAGCCGTTGCTGCCGGACCGGACACCGAAGCGGGGTGGCCGGTGGCGGGACCACCGGCAGGTGATCGACGCGATCGCCTTCAAGTACCGCACCGGCACTCCGTGGATGGAGCTGCCCGAGCACTTCGGCTCATGGAAAGGCGCCCACAACCGGCTGCGGAAATGGGCCGCCGACGGCACCTGGGAGAAGGTCTTCACCGCCCTGCTCGCCCAGGCCGACGCCGAAGGCGACCTCGACTGGGTCGTCGCGGTCGACTCCACGATCGTCCG
>NZ_JABWDV010000428.1 GCF_013362995.1 Streptomyces sp. TRM64462
CGCGCCGCGCGCGGCCGGGGCGTCAGCCGCGCGGGGCGCGGGCCAGTTGGCGGGACTGGGCCACCAGGCGGTCGGCGCTGTCCCAGACCTCGGCGTCCTCCTCCAGGAAGCCGCCCGCGAGGTTGCGGGTGGTGATGGAGACGCGCAGCGGGCCGGGTGCGGGGCGGCAGCGGATGTGGGCGGTGAGCTCGACGGTCGGCGTCCAGCCCGCGAGGCCCAGGTCGAAGGCGGTCGGCGGGAGCGCGTCGACGGTCAGGAGCAGCGACAGCGGGTCGGCGTCGCGCCCGTCGGCGAGGCCGAACCAGCCGCGCACCTCGCCCTTGCCGGACGGGGCTCCGACGGCCCAGCCGACGGTGGCCGGGTCGAGCTTGAGGTCGAGCAGCCGGGCGATCTCGGACGACCCGGGCAGCGGTGCGGGCGCGTCGGCGGGGCCGAGGCAGTGCTCGTACGGCGGGATGGCCGGCGGCTTGGCGGAGGTGCGGACGTCGTCGGTCAGCGTGCCGAGGTCGCCGTACGTGGCGACGACGCGGATGCGCTCGACCTCGGTGCCGTCGTCGGCGGGCTGGTACAGGGACGCCTGGCCGGTGGAGAGCGTCCTGCCGGTGCGGACCGTCTCCGTACGGACGACGGCGGGGCCGGGGAGGGAGGGCGCCAGGTAGTGCGCGGACACCGTGAACGGGTCGGGGTGCGGCAGCGCGTCGCCGAGCGCGCGGCCCAGCACGGCGAGCAGGTAGCCGCCGTTGACCACGCCGAAGATGGTCCAGTCGGCGGAGAGCTCCGTGTCGTAGACACCGGGCGTACCCGACGTACCGGGCGTGCGGAGGGTCACCGCGGTGTCGCGGTCGAACTGGCTGTCCATGACAGGGATGGTACAGCGAGCAATTACTAAGCGGTAGCTTTTCCGACGGGCGGCTCCGGCTCCTCGGTGGCCGTCGAGCGGCGGTTCCAGGCGCGGGGCGCGCGCCAGTGGTACCGGATGGCCATGAGCCGCAGCACGAAGGCCGTCAGGGCGGCGAAACCGCTGGTGAGCGGGTTGAGCATGTCGAACTGGATGAACACCACGACCATCGTCGAGCCGACGATCGCCGGCACCGCGTAGAGGTCGCGGTCCCAGCGGAGCAGCGACGGGACCTCGTTGGCGAGCACGTCCCGCAGGACGCCGCCGCCGACGGCGGTCGCGAGGCCGAGCGCGGCGGACGCGGTGAGGCCGAGTCCGTACTCGTACGCCTTGGTGGCGCCGGCCACGCAGAACAGGCCGAGGCCGGCGGCGTCGAAGACGTTCACGGCGGCCTGGGTGCGCTCGACGACCGGGTGCAGGAAGAAGACGAGCACGGTGGCGACGAGGGGGGTGAGGAAGTACCCGAGGTCCGTGAAGGCGGCGGGGGGTACGGCGCCGATGACGAGGTCCCGGAAGAGGCCGCCGCCGAGGGCGGTGAACTCGGCGAGCACGGCCATGCCGAAGACGTCGAAGTTCTTGCGGACGGCGAGGAGGGCGCCGGAGATGGCGAAGACGAAGATGCCGGCGAGGTCTAGGGCGTGGAGGACGGAGGGGGTGAACAGATCCTGGAGCACCGGACTGTTGTACCGCGCGCGGTACGTCCAACGGCGCGCCGTCTCACCCCCTGCGCGCCCCTGCGGCGCCCCGCGACGGGCGGGGGCGCTGCCAAGCGGCGGGCCCGGGGCACGGGGCCCGGGTGTGCGCGTGGCCGGGAAGACGGGGTGCGGGCGGCCGGACCCGGCCCAGCGCACGCCCCGCAGCGGAACCGGCGGGCCCGGCCCACCGCGCGGCCCGCAGCGGAACCGGCGGCACCGGCCCGGTGAAGCGCCCGGCCGGGGCCGGGAACGCCGCCCTGGCCGTGGGGCTGGGCGGCGTTCCGGGGGGCTACAGGGCCTTCTTCAGGGGCTCGTCGGAGCGTTCCTTCGGGGGCGGGATCGTGCCCGCCACCGCCTCCGCGCCCGAGGGGCGGTTGGGCTGGAGGGTGCCCGACGCGATGTCCGCGGCGAAGTGGCACGCCACCTTGTGGCCGTCGCCCGTGTCCGTCAGCTCCGGGCGTTCCTCCGCGCAGCGGGGCTGCGCCCAGGGGCAGCGGGTGTGGAAGCGGCACCCGGCCGGCGGGTTCGCCGGGGACGGAAGGTCCCCGTGGAGCAGGATGCGTTCGCGGCGGTCCTCGACCTCCGGGTCCGGGACCGGGACGGCGGACATGAGCGCCTTGGTGTACGGATGCCTGGGCGACTCGTACAGCGCGTCGCTCGGGGCCTCCTCCACCAGGGAGCCCAGGTACATCACGCCGATGACGTCCGAGATGTGCCGGACGACCGCCAGGTCGTGGGCGATGACCAGGTACGTGAGGCCGAGCTGCTCCTGGAGCTCCTCCAGGAGGTTGATCACCTGGGCCTGGATGGAGACGTCCAGCGCCGACACCGGCTCGTCGCAGATGATGACGTCCGGTTCCAGGACCAGCGCCCGCGCGATGCCGATGCGCTGCCGCTGGCCGCCGGAGAACTCGTGCGGGTAGCGGGACAGGGCGTTCGCGGGGAGGCCGACCCGGGCGAGGATCGCCTTGATCCGCTCGCGCCGGTCGTCCTGGTCCTTGCCGATCCCGTGCGCGAGCATGCCCTCCGTAAGGATGGACTCGATGTTCTGGCGCGGGTTCAGGCTGCCCAGCGGGTCCTGGAAGACCATCTGGAGGCGGCGGCGGAACCTCCGCATCTCCTCCTCGGGGAGCTTCGCCAGGTCCGTGCCGTCGAAGGCGACCTCGCCGTCCGTGATGTCGACCAGGCGCAGGACGGCCCGGCCCAGGGTCGTCTTGCCGCAGCCGGACTCGCCCACGAGCCCGTACGTCTGGCCCGCCTCGACCTTGAGGGACACGCCGTCGACCGCGTACACGTGCCCGACCGTGCGGTCGAACAGCACGCCCTTCTTGACCGGGAAGTGGACCTTCACACCGTCCAGTTCGAGCAGGCTCATGCCTGGACCTCCTCGTCCTGAGCGGCAGCGGGCAGGATCGGGTTGACGCAGCGCACCTGGTGGCCGGCCGCGGCGGGTTCGGTGAGCTGGGGCGTACCGGTCAGGCACTCCAGCGTGTAGTGGTCGCAGCGCGGCGCGAAGGCGCAGCCGTCGGCCCAGGCGATCTTGTCGTTGATGGAGCCGCGGATCGGGCTGAGCGGCTCGCCGCGCGGGGCGTCCAGGCGCGGGATGGAGCCGAGGAGTCCGTGCGCGTACGGGTGGGTGGGGTGGGCGAACAGCTCGCGGCGGGCCGCGGACTCCACCGCCCGCCCGGCGTACAGCACGTTGACCTGGTCGCAGAGACCCGCCACGACGCCCAGGTCGTGGGTGATCATCAGCAGGGCCGTGCCCTCCTGGTCGACCAGTTCCTTGAGCAGTTCCAGGATCTGCGCCTGGATCGTCACGTCGAGCGCGGTCGTCGGCTCGTCGGCGATCAGCAGGCGCGGCGCGCACGCCACCGCCATGGCGATGAGCGCGCGCTGGCGCATACCGCCGGAGAGCTGGTGCGGGTACTCCTTGAGCCGCCGCGTCGGGTCGGGGATGCCGACGCGGTCCAGCAGGTGCGCGGCCTCCTTCCGGGCCGCCTCGCCCTTCAGGCCGCGGTGGCGCTGGAGGATCTCGGTGACCTGGACGCCGATCGGGATGACCGGGTTCAGCGACGACAGCGGGTCCTGGAAGATCATCGCGAGCTTGCTGCCGCGCATGTCCCGGAGCTTCTTCGGGCTCATGGCGAGGAGGTTCTCGCCGTCGAAGTCGGCACGTCCGCCGATCTCGACGCCCTTGCCCGGCAGCAGGCCCATCAGCGCGAGGGAGGTGACGGACTTGCCGCAGCCGGACTCGCCGACCAGGCCCACGACCTGCCCCTGGTCGACGGTGAAGGAGACCCCGTCGACGGCCGTGGACGGCTTGCGGCCGCGCCCGCCGAAGGTGACGGTGAGTTCGTCAACGGAGAGGAGTGGCATAGCGGTTGACATGTCGTTCAGCCTCGCAGCTTCGGGTCGAGGGCTTCGCGCATGGCCTCGCCGAGCAGGGTGAAGCCGAGGGCGGTGATGATGATGCCGACCGCCGGGTAGACGGCCATCATCGGCGCGTTGTCGAAGAACCGCTGCGCCTGGGCGAGCATCACGCCCCACTCGGGGACGGCCGGGTCGGGGTTGCCGAGGCCCAGGTACGACAGGGCGGCGGCCTCGATGATCGCGGTGGCGAGGCTGAGGGTCGCCTGGACGATCACGGGGCTGAGCGAGTTCGGCAGGATCTGCGTCAGCACGATCCGCTTGCGCCGCACGCCCAGCGCCTTCGCCGCGAGCACGTAGTCGGAGCCGCCCTGCGCCAGCATCGAGCCGCGCAGCAGCCGCGCGAAGATCGGGATCTGGACGACACCGACGGCGATCATCACGGTCGTCAGGGACTGGCCCATGACGGCCGCGACGGACACGGCGAGCAGCAGCGACGGCAGCGACAGCAGCATGTCGATGAAGCGCATGACGACGGTGTCGACGCGCCGCCCCGCCTTGCCGCCGAGCGTGGCGGCGGCGCCGGACAGCATCCCGATCATGGCACCGACGAGCAGGCCGATGAGCATGGAGACGACACCGACGAGCAGGGTCTGGCGGGCGCCGACCAGCATGCGCGAGAACATGTCCCGGCCGAGGTGGTCGAGGCCGAACCAGTTGTCGCCGCGCATGCCGACGAACTCGCCCTGGTTGGGGAAGACCTCGCCGCGCCAGGTCTGCGCGGTCGGCGAGTACGGCACGAACCACGGGCCCACGACGGCGACCACGACGAACACGGCGATGATCGCGGCGCCGATGACGGCCATCTTGCTGGCCTTGAGGCGGCGGAACGCCTCCCGCCACAGGCTGGCGCCGTAGGTGCTCTCGTTGCTCTGGGTGAGTTCCGCGAGGCGGTCGATCTTGTCGGTCTTGGCGGACACGTCAGTTCACCCGCACTCTCGGGTCGATGAGGCTGTACGCGAGGTCGACCAGCAGGTTGATGAGGACGTACACCATCGCGATGAACATGATGAAGCCGACGAGCACCGGATAGTCGCGGGCATCGATGGCGTCCTTGATGAAGGAGCCGATGCCGCCGAAGGCGAACACGGACTCGGTGAGAACCGCGCCCGACAGCAGCGACCCGGTGAGCAGGCCGATCGCGGTGACCACGGGGAGCAGGGCGTTGCGCAGCACGTGCCGGACGCGGACGACGCGCTTCTCCAGGCCCTTGGACTCGGCGGTGCGGACGTAGTCCTCGCCGAGCACCTCCAGGACGCTGGCGCGCGTCATGCGCACGATGACGGCGAGCGGGATCGACGCGAGCGTCACGGCCGGCAGCACCAGGTGCATGAGCGCGTCCCACGAGGCGTCGAACTCGCCGGTGAGCAGGCCGTCCAGGACGGCGAACCCGGTGACGCTGGTCGCGTCGAGGCCGGTCGACAGCCGCCCGTAACTGGGGAAGATGCCCAGGTTGACGGCGAAGACGCCCTTCAGGATGAGGGCGAGGAAGAACACCGGGATGCAGATGCCGAGGAGCGATCCCGACACCGAGGCGACGTCCAGCCAGCCGCCGCGCCGCTTGGCGGCGAGGTAGCCGAGCGGGATGCCGACGGCGATGGCGATGATCATGGCGGCGACGCTCAGCTCCACCGTGGCCGGGAAGCGCAGGGCGAACTCGTCCCACACCGGCTGCCCGGTCTTCGTGGACGTGCCGAGGTCGAGCTGGAAGATGCGCTTGATGAAGCGGCCGTACTGCACCCAGACGGGCTGGTCGAGTCCGAGGGCCCGGTTGATGCGCGCCACTTCCGTCGGCGTGGCCCGTTCGCCCAGGATCGCTGAGGCGGGTCCGCCGGGCAGCCGGTTCAGCCAGATGAAGAGCAGAACCGACAGGCCGAGCAGGGTGGGTATCAGCTGTAGCAGTCTTCGTACGACGAGTCGCAGCACCCCGCATGCCCCTTTCTTGCGTGTGCGTTGCGTATGCGTTGCGTATGCGTGCGTATGCGTGAGAAGCGGGGCCGCCCGGCCACGGTGAGTGTGGCCGGGCGGACCCCGCGTGGAACGGCGCTTACTTGAAGGAGACCTCGGCGAAGTTCTCCTGCGTCAGCGGGGAGACCTTCGGCGGGTTGACGTTCTTGCCGAACGCGATGGCGGGCGGCGAGGAGGAGATCGGGAGACCCGGCAGGTACTCCATGATCTTCTCGTTGGCCGCCTTGTACGCCGCGACGCGCTGGGCGGGGTCGGTCACCTTCGAGGCGCCGGTCACGGCGTCGAAGACCGCGGGCTCCTTGAAGCCCCACTGCTTGTCGTACCCGGCGAACCAGGTACCGATGAAGTTGTAGCCGTCGTTGAAGTCACCGGTCCAGCCCAGCATGTGCAGGGCGCAGGCACCGGTCTCGGTGGCGTCCAGGTAGTCCGGGGCCCACTTCATCGGCTTCGGCGTGACGGTGATGCCGGCCTTCTCCAGGTCGGCCTTCATCTGCTCGAAGATGTCCTGCGGGGCCGGCATGTACGGCCGGGTGACCTCGGTCGGGTAGCAGAACTCGATCTTCAGCTTGGACTCGCCCGCACCGGCCAGCAGTTGCTTGGCCTTGTTGGTGTCGTGCGGGTACTGCTTCACCTTGTCCGACCAGCCGGCGACCGTGTCGGGCATGAACTGCGTGGCGACCTTGCCGCCCTCGGGCAGCTGGGTCTTGACGATGTTCTCGCGGTCGATGGCGTGCGCGATGGCCTGCCGGACCTCGGGCTTCTTCAGCGCCGGGTTCTTCTCCTGCGTCATGCCCAGGTAGAAGATGTTGAAGACGTCACGTGTCGGAACCTCGAAGCCCTCCTTCTCCAAGGTCTTCACGTCCGCCGGGGACACCAGGTCGTAGCCGTCGATGTCACCGGCCTGCAGCGCCTGGCGCCGGCCCTCCTCGGTGGCGATCGTACGGAAGACCAGGTTCTTCACCTTGGCCTTCTCGCCCCAGTAGTCGTCGAAGCGCTCAAGGGTGACTTCCTTGTTGCCCTTGTTCCACTTCACGATCTTGTACGGGCCCGTGCCGGCGACCGTGCCGGCCTCCTGGCTGTACTTGGGGTACGTGATCGCGTCGCCGGTGCCGCTGGCGGCCTGCTTCTCGTACTCCTTGATGGCCTTGGGCGAATGGATCGCCAGGGCCTGGAGGGAGAAGCCGCCGGGCAGGTTCGCGGAGGCCTCGTGGACCTCGATGACGGCGGTGTTCTCGTCCTTCGCGGTGCAGGACTTGTAGTTCGGCTTGGGGGCTTCCTTGTCCTCGTTCTTGGCGAAGCCGCCCATGATGCTCTGCCAGTAGTACGAGACCGCGCTCGACTGGTACGTGCCCGTCCAGTTGAACCAGTGGTCGTAGTTGGCGCAGACGGCCGCCGCGTTGAAGGGCTCCCCGTCGTGGAACTTCACGCCCTTGCGGAGGTTGAACGTCCACACCTTGCCGGCCGGGTCGCTGGACCACTTCTCGGCGAGGCCGCCGACGAGCTCGCTGCCGCCGGACTCGTGCTCCAGCAGCGCCTCGAAGGCCTGCCGCGTGACACGGAACGTTTCGCCGTCGCTGGCGAGGGCAGGGTCGAGGGAGCCCGGGTCACCGGCGCCCGCGAACACGAAGGTGTCCTTGGCACCGCCCTTGTCGCCGTCCTTGCCGCGCTCGCTGGCGCAGCCCGTGGCGATCATTCCGACGGCCAGTGCCGCGGTGACCGCGCGGACGGCGCGGGACTTGAGTATTCGCATGGGCCACCCCTGGTTTGGCCTAGTGAATGAGGTCTTGACCGGCCGAACACTACCCACGGGTGGACGCACGGAGAACAGTCCGGATAGCGGTGATACCTAGTCGAGACCCGGACACTCACCAAACCGGTCACATCCGGGACAAGCCCGCTGCGCCGGTTAACACCCCCGACACATGGGCCGGTTGGCGCGCGCTGCTGAACGGCAGCTCAGCGCTGCTGCGGGTAGCCGTAGCCGGTGGTGCCGGGCGGCGGCGCGGAGAGGTGGGCCTCACGGTCGTAGAAGGGGCGGGCGTGGGCGCCCAGCCACATCGCGACCGGGTCGTACGCGTCGGACATGGCGACCGTCGACACCGGTAGCCCGTCGGGGACGGCGCCGACGGACTGCTGCATCATCGCGCGGACCGCGTCGACGGACGCCGGGCTCGTGTCGTACAGGTCGAGGCCGATGGCGAGGTACGCCGTGCCGAGCGCGGGCTGCACCCAGGCGCGGCGCAGGGAGCGGACCGCCGGGGTGCGGTGGGCGTTCTGCGTGAGCAGCGCGTAGAACTGCGGGAGCTGGATGGCGGGCTCGCTGAGGCGCAGCGGGCCGGCGGGCATGCGCTCCAGGCCGGTGGCGATACGGCGCAGGTCGGCCCACGGGATGCCGAGGCCGCCGCCGGGGGCGTGCGGGTTGAGCCAGATGCCCCAGCGGTCGGGGTACAGGGCGCGGGCGACGTCGCGGACGGCGACGATCTCGTGGGCGCGGTTCCAGCCGGAGGCGGTGAGTTCCTGGGCGGAGGTGACGCAGGGCGCGTAGCCGTGCCCTTCGTGGTCGACGTTGCCGTACTGGGCGTCGGGTGAGCCGGCCCGGCCGTGCCAGAGCAGCATCCACACCTGGCTGTCGGCGAGTGCGCGCAGCAGCGACTCGTACGCGTCGTAGCGCCCGGGCGTGACCTGCCGCAGCATGTGCTCGACCTGTCCGGCCGCCGCCGTGCCTGACGCGCTCACCTGGATCCCGCCCCTCGTTCCGCGTGACTTGCCGGTCCAGCTTAAGCGGCCTTCCCCTGAACTGGGGGCTCCGCCCCCAGACCCCCTTATCGCTCCCCCAAGCTCTTCGAGCAGGGGGTACCCCCAGAACGGCGCTTGTCCTCAATCGCCGGACGGGCTGAAAGACTCAGGCCGCCGCGGCCCGGTGGTAGAACGGCCGGACCTTCTCCAGCATCCAGTCTCCGACCGGGTCCTGGGCGACGTCGAGGAGGACGAGATTGACCGGCCAGGGCACCGGGACGCGGCCGAGCGCCCGGCCGAGCGCGTCCATGGGGACGGTGCGTTCGGGCCCGTCCCACGAGGAGAGCTGGACGCCGACGAACAGGGCCGGCGGCTCGCCCTCGACGCTGGCCAGGGCGCGGCGGGCGGTCAGGACCAGGCCCGCCGCCTCGAACTCCTCGCCCGCCGCGGCCAGGAAGTCCACGGGGTCCTCCTGCCAGTCGGGCTCGAACAGCCGCACGCGGGCCCCGGAGGCCGGGCCGTCCAGCGGGGTGCGGCCGGTGCGGCACAGCTCGGCGACGGCGGGCGGCGGGAGCGGGGCGCCGACGGAGCCGCCCGGGTTCAGGGCGATGCCGAGCTGCGGCGGCAGGCCGCGGGCGAACTCGACGGCGGGCGCCACGGCGTACGCCATGTGGGCGCCGGCGCAGGCGTGGAACTGGGTCTCGGAGGTGAACACCGGGACGTACGGCAGTCCGTCGAGCTCCAGAGTCGGCAGGTCGAGGCCGGCGGCGCCGGGGCCCGCGCTGTCGGGGCCGCCGCCCTTGGGGAGCGGCACCCAGACCCGGCTGCGGCCCAGGACCTCGACGATGCGCGCGCCCGCGCCGGCCTGGCCGACGGACGCGGTGAGGACCTCTTCGAGCTCGTTGGCCGGCCAGGCGGTGTCGACGGTGGGTGAGGCTGCGCTGTCCACGGTGTGTCTCGTGTCCTTCCGGGTCCTTCCGGTACGTGCCGCAGCACCCTAGCGCGGCGGCCGCGCCGTGCGGTCAGGTGTGCGACGGACCGTCAGCGGAAGCTGATCCGTACGAGGGCCGTGGCCGCCGCGCGGTCCAGGAGGACGGCCGAGGCGCAGCCGCCGGGCAGCACGCTCCGCTCGGCGTCCCGCACGAGGCGCCCGACGGCCCTGCGGTGCCGTGCGAAGGCGTACGCGGAGACGCCGCGCCCCCGTTCGCGCTGGCCGTCGCGGGCGGTGCCGGGGTCCACGTCGAGCAGCAGCAGGTGCAGCGCGCCGCCCCGGCGGCGGGCCTCGCGGGCGAGCCAGCGGCGCACCCAGGACTGCGTGCCGCAGTCGTGGACGACGACGCTGCGCCCGGACCGCAGCTCCCGGCGCAGCCCGGCGTAGTGCGCGAGCCGTACGAGGGGGCGGTAGACGGCGTACGGGAGGAGCCGCGGCACGCGGCTCTCCCAGCGTTCGCGGACGTCCTGGGAGTCGATGGCGCAGCGGGGCGCGGCGCGCCGGATGAGCGTGGACTTGCCGCTGCCGGGCAGGCCCGAGACGACGACCACGTCGCCGGGGGCGAAGACCAGCTCGCGGGGGCCGTGCCCGCCGCGGTCGCGCAGGTCGCGCAGGACCGGTGCGGCGGCGGTGGTCGTGCGGGCGGGCAGCACCGGCGGGGGTGCCGGCGCCGGCACCCCCGCGGTCGTGGCGTACACACCGGACCGCTGCATCGTCATGGCCCCTCCCGGGTCGGCTCCCCACAGCCTGCCCAAGAAGTGTAAAGAAACGGTAATAGGGCTCAAGCGATTTGCCGACAGCCGAGGGTTTGCCTATCCGCACCCTCGTGCAATGATGTGCGCGCCGAAACAACCGCATACCGGCCGATCGAATCCGTGCGGGAGAGTCCCGGGCAGGTCAGTGACCGTCGTCCCGGGCGCCGAAGGAGCAAGTTCCTCCCTTGAATCTCTCAGGCCCCGCACCGCACGGATGAGGCAGATCTGAAAAGCGAGCCGCCACCGCGTACGCGCGGGGGTGCGGCTCCACCCAAGGTGCAAGCCGCGGGCCCGTCGCCGGGTCACGGCGAACCTCTCAGGTTCCGATGACAGATGGGGAGGACACACCGTCCTCGCCACCCATGCCCCCTGAACCTGGGAGCCCCTCCATGAGCACAGCCCCCCGCCATACCGCGCTCGACGCGCTGCATCGTTCGCTGGGCGCCACCATGACCGACTTCGCCGGCTGGGACATGCCGCTGCGGTACGGCAGCGAGCGCGACGAGCACCACGCCGTCCGCACCGCCGCCGGCCTGTTCGACCTGTCCCACATGGGCGAGATCACCGTCACCGGCCCGCAGGCGGCCGCTCTCCTCGACTACGCGCTGGTCGGCAACATCGGCGGCGTCGGCGTGGGCCGCGCCCGCTACACGATGATCTGCCAGGAGGACGGCGGCATCCTCGACGACCTGATCGTGTACCGGCTCCAGGAGCAGGAGTACATGGTGGTCGCGAACGCCTCCAACGCGCAGATCGTGCTGGACGCGCTGACCGGGCGCGCCGCCGGCTTCGACGCCGTGGTGCGCGACGACCGCGACGCGTACGCGCTGCTGGCCGTCCAGGGCCCGGAGTCCGCCGGCATCCTGAAGTCGCTCACGGACGCGGACCTGGACGGGCTGAAGTACTACGCGGGCCTCCCGGGCACGGTCGCGGGCGTGCCCGCGCTGATCGCCCGCACCGGCTACACCGGCGAGGACGGCTTCGAGCTGTTCGTGGCGCCGGAGCACGCCGAGAAGCTGTGGCAGGCACTGACCGAGGCCGGCGCGCCGGTCGGCCTGATCCCGTGCGGTCTGTCCTGCCGCGACACGCTGCGCCTGGAGGCGGGCATGCCGCTGTACGGGCACGAGCTGACGACGGCGCTGACCCCGTTCGACGCGGGCCTGGGCCGGGTCGTGAAGTTCGAGAAGGCCGGCGACTTCGTGGGCCGGGCCGCGCTCCGGGCCGCCGCCGAGCGCGCCGAGACCGCGCCGCCGCGCAAGCTGGTCGGCCTGGTCGCGCAGGGCCGCCGGGTGCCGCGCGCCGGGATGGCCGTGGTGGCGGACGGCACGGTGATCGGCGAGGTCACCTCCGGTGCCCCGTCGCCGACGCTGGGCAAGCCGATCGCCATGGCCTACGTGGACGCCGCGCACGCGGCGCCGGGCACCGAGGGCGTCGGTGTCGACATCCGCGGCACCCACGAGCCGTACGAGGTCGTGGCGCTGCCGTTCTACAAGCGCCAGAAGTGACACGCTCGCGGGGTCGGAAGCGATCCCGCGCACGCACACCGCGCCCGCGCCCCACCGCGCCCACGCGCACCCCGTTCACCAGCACTCCCCCGCGTACAGGAGAATTCAGGTCATGAGCAACCCCACCGAGCTGCGCTACAGCAAGGAGCACGAGTGGCTGTCGGCCGCCGAGGACGGCGTCTCGACGGTCGGCATCACGGAGCACGCGGCGAACGCCCTGGGCGACGTCGTGTACGTCCAGCTCCCGGAGGTCGGCGACACGGTCACCGCGGGCGAGACCTGCGGTGAGCTGGAGTCCACCAAGTCCGTCAGCGACCTGTACTCGCCGGTGACCGGCGAGGTCGTCGAGGCGAACCAGGCCGTCGTGGACGATCCGTCGCTGGTGAACACCGCTCCGTTCGAGGGCGGCTGGCTGTTCAAGGTGCGCGTCGCGGAAGAGCCGAAGGACCTGCTCTCCGCCGACGAGTACACCGAGTTCGCCGGCTGACCGGCCCCCGCCCCTCCGACACCCACCCCACCCCTAGGGACCGCGTGATGTCGCTTCTGAACACCCCTCTCCACGAGCTGGACCCGGACGTCGCCGCCGCCGTCGACGCCGAGCTCCGCCGCCAGCAGAACACCCTGGAGATGATCGCCTCGGAGAACTTCGCTCCGGTCGCGGTCATGGAGGCCCAGGGCTCCGTCCTGACCAACAAGTACGCCGAGGGCTACCCCGGCCGCCGCTACTACGGCGGCTGCGAGCACGTCGACGTGGTCGAGCAGATCGCGATCGACCGCATCAAGGCGCTGTTCGGCGCCGAGCACGCCAACGTGCAGCCGCACTCGGGCGCCCAGGCCAACGCGGCGGCGATGTTCGCGCTGCTGAAGCCGGGCGACACGATCATGGGTCTGAACCTCGCGCACGGCGGGCACCTGACCCACGGCATGAAGATCAACTTCTCCGGCAAGCTCTACAACGTGGTCGCGTACCACGTGGACGAGTCCGGTGTGGTCGACATGGCCGAGGTCGAGCGCCTCGCCAAGGAGTCCAAGCCGAAGCTGATCGTGGCCGGCTGGTCCGCCTACCCGCGGCAGCTCGACTTCGCCGCGTTCCGCCGGATCGCGGACGAGGTCGGCGCGTACCTGATGGTCGACATGGCCCACTTCGCGGGCCTGGTCGCGGCCGGGCTGCACCCGAACCCGGTGCCGCACGCCCATGTCGTCACCACGACCACGCACAAGACCCTGGGCGGTCCGCGCGGTGGCGTGATCCTTTCCACGGCCGAACTCGCCAAGAAGATCAACTCGGCGGTCTTCCCCGGCCAGCAGGGCGGCCCGCTGGAGCACGTCATCGCGGCGAAGGCGGTGGCCTTCAAGGTGGCGGCGAGCGACGAGTTCAAGGACCGCCAGCAGCGGACCCTGGAGGGTGCTCGCATCCTCGCCGAGCGCCTCGTCAAGGACGACGTCAAGGCCGTGGGCGTGGACGTCCTGTCCGGCGGCACCGACGTGCACCTGGTGCTCGTGGACCTGCGCGACAGCGAGCTGGACGGCCAGCAGGCCGAGGACCGTCTGCACGAGGTCGGCATCACGGTCAACCGGAACGCCGTCCCGAACGACCCGCGGCCCCCGATGGTCACCTCGGGCCTGCGGATCGGCACCCCGGCCCTGGCCACGCGCGGTTTCCAGGCCGAGGACTTCACCGAGGTCGCCGAGATCATCGCGGAGACGCTGAAGCCGTCCTACGACGCGCCGTCCCTGCGCGCCCGGGTCGAGGCCCTGGCCGCGAAGTACCCCCTTTACCCTGGCCTGTAAGCGTTACGTACGTTACAGACCATTTGCGGGGCACCGCGCACACTGGTTGGTGAGTGCGGTGCCTCGCGTCATGTCCCGCACGACGCGCCCCGGTCGCCCCGGCCGGGGGTCCGGGGGTCGTCCCCCGGAAAAGCACAGCCGGGGCACCGCGCACACTGGTTGGTGAGTGCGGTGCCCCGCGTCATGTCCCGCACGCACATCCGCACGACCCGGCAGACAGCGGCGTCTACCATCCTCCAAGGAGTCCCCCCGTGGCCATCTCGGTCTTCGACCTGTTCTCGATCGGCATCGGCCCGTCCAGCTCCCACACGGTCGGCCCCATGCGGGCCGCCCGGATGTTCGCGCGCCGTCTGAAGAACGAGGGGCTGCTCGACCGCACCGCCTCGATACGGGCCGAGCTGTACGGTTCGCTCGGCGCGACCGGCCACGGCCACGGCACGCCCAAGGCCGTCCTCCTGGGCCTGGAGGGCAACTCGCCGCGTACCGTCGACGTCGAGACCGCCGACGAGCAGGTCGAGCGGATCAAGGCGGACCAGCGGATCAGCCTCCTCGGGGTGCACGAGATCGGCTTCGACTTCGACGAGGACCTGGTCCTGCACCGCCGCAAGGCCCTCCCGTACCACGCCAACGGCATGACCCTGTGGGCGTACGACGCGGACGGCGCGACGCTCCTGGAGAAGACGTACTACTCCGTGGGCGGCGGCTTCGTCGTCGACGAGGACGCGGTCGGCGCGGACCGGATCGTGCTCGACGACACCGTCCTGAAGTACCCCTTCCGCACCGGTGACGAGCTGCTGCGGCTCACCCGCGAGACCGGCCTGTCGATCTCCGCGCTGATGCTGGAGAACGAGAAGGCCTGGCGCACCGAGGCCGAGATCCGCGCGGGCCTCCTGGAGATCTGGCGTGTCATGCGGGCGTGCGTGGACCGCGGCATGTCCCGCGAGGGCATCCTGCCCGGCGGCCTCAAGGTGCGCCGCCGCGCCGCGAACACCGCGCGCAAGCTGCGCTCCGAGGGCGACGCGCAGGCGCTCGCCATGGAGTGGATCACGCTGTACGCGATGGCGGTGAACGAGGAGAACGCGGCGGGCGGCCGCGTCGTGACCGCCCCGACGAACGGCGCGGCCGGCATCATCCCGGCGGTGCTGCACTACTACATGAACTTCGTGCCCGGCGCCGACGAGGACGGCGTGGTCCGCTTCCTGCTCGCCGCGGGCGCGGTCGGCATGCTGTTCAAGGAGAACGCGTCGATCTCCGGCGCCGAGGTCGGCTGCCAGGGCGAGGTCGGTTCGGCCTGCTCGATGGCGGCCGGCGCGCTCGCCGAGGTGCTGGGCGGCAGCCCGGAGCAGGTGGAGAACGCCGCCGAGATCGGCATGGAGCACAACCTGGGCCTGACCTGCGACCCGGTCGGCGGGCTCGTCCAGATCCCGTGCATCGAGCGCAACGGCATGGCGGCGGTGAAGGCCGTCACGGCGGCACGGATGGCAATGCGCGGCGACGGCAGCCACAAGGTGTCCCTCGACAAGGTCATCAAGACCATGAAGGAGACCGGCGCCGACATGTCGGTCAAGTACAAGGAGACGGCCCGGGGCGGGCTGGCCGTGAACATCATCGAGTGCTGAGGTCGGTGGGGCCCCGTCACGGACGGGACCCCACCCCGTGGCTCAGACTGCGTGGGCTCAGACCGCCAGCACCCGCAGGGACGGGTGGTCCACGGTGTTCAGGTACAGCTTCTCCTTCTTGTGCTCCTGCTCCAGCTCCACGACCAGCCGGTAGTGGTACAGGCCGGGGGTTGCGGTGCTGAGGACCGTGCCGGCCCAGTAGTAGTAGACGGGCGTGAACGGGTCGCGCATGCGGTCCGGGCCGCCGTAGATCTTCAGCTCGGTGAGGAGCTTGTTCTCGGCGACGTCCTCCTCGTCCCCCGCCTCGTGGTCGAGGACGACGATGTTGTTGATCTTCGGCATGGGCGGCCAGGTGCCGTCGAGCCGCCGCTCCATGTCGAGGGGCCGGATGATCCAGTTGATGACCTGGCCCTGCTTGCAGACGGTCTCCAGGCTGCCGGTGCCCTGCCCGGACCCGCCGACGCTGTTGTCCATCATGTACATCGCGTCGGTGAGGGTGCCCCGGGCGGTGGCCTTCTCCATGTCGACCAGGGTGACCACGTTGAGCTGTACGGAGTTGAGCTGGCCGGGGTTCTGCTTGGAGGCGGTCCTCGTCCGCGTACGGGTGCTCATCGGCCCTCCTCCTTGGAGACCAGGACCGGCGACACGGCCGTGGGGACCGGCTCGTCGCGCGTGCCCAGCCTGAAGTCGATCCGGTACGGGACGGGGGACTCGGCGTCCTTCTTCACGGTGCCGGTCCAGTAGACGACGTCGGTGCCGGGGAAGACCCTCCGCTCCGGCTCGCAGATGTCGGGGTCGATGTCGATGCCGTCGATGGCGACGTACGCCTCGCACTCCAGGGCCAGGCAGGTCCAGATCAGCTCGTCCCCGGCCTTCACGCGGGTGCGCAGCGCCTCGGTGCCCTGGCCGCTGGAGCCGCCGGCCTTGTTCGTGTCGTACAGGTACAGGTGCCCGCTCGTGGCGCGGGACGCCAGGGCGCCCACGCAGTCCACGACGGCGGTGACGGAGATCGGGCGCTTCGCCGCCGTGGCGCGCGTCCTGCGGCTCCTGGTGGTGGTCATCGCGTTCTCCTCGTGGGGTCAGGCCTGCGGGGCGATCGGGAGGTAGCCCGTGCCCGCCTTGGTGAAGGCGTTGCGGCGCGGCTCGGTGGTGATCCGCAGCCGGGACTCGCAGGTGAGGTCGACCGGCTCCCATGTCCACTGGCCGCGCCGCTGCACCAGGTCGTGGAGCTGGACGTGCATCGTGCAGGCGTAGGTGCCGGGGCGGGAGGTGTCGATGGACGCCGACCAGTACCAGCCGTCGGTCACCAGGTCCGGTGAGCCGTACTGCGCCGGGTAGATGATCTTCTCGTCGACGGCCTCTCCGGTGATGTCGGTGATCACCGGGGTCGGGTAGGCGTGCGCGGCGGCGCCGGGGTCGTGGACGACCCGGCCGCGCACGTCGAGCACCTTGCCCTCGCCGGAGGTGCGGGCACGGGCTCCGGAGCGGACGCGGGAGCCGACGTTCCGCCGGATGCGGTCCAGGTCGGCGGTGCCGTCGGGGGCCGCGGCCAGGCCGGCCAGGTCGGCCAGCGCCTGGGCGTCGCTCTGCCGGGCCCGCTCGGCCTGGTAGCCGCGCGGCACGGTCGGCGGGAGCGAACCGAGGCTGTACGGCAGCCAGTTCAGCACCTGCTCGCTCGCCTGGGAGCCGTCGGCCCAGTACGAGCCGTGGATCGCGGTGACCAGGTCGCCGGTGCCCTGGCCTTCGGAGCCGTGCAGCTTCATGTTGTCGAAGAGGTACGTGTTGTCCTTGAGGCTCCCGGACTCCAGCGCGTTGCCGACGTCCACGAGCACGATGACGGCCAGCTGTTGGGGCATGGTGGCCCGCCTTCCTCGTCGGGTGGGGTGGTGGTCAGACGCACATCAGCGCGGGCGAGTCCACGTGCAGGACGCTGTGCTCGCCCTCGTACATCTGCACTTCGAGCCGGTACCGGTGCGGTACGCCGCGGGGCATGTGCGGGGGGACGATCCCGTTCCACACGTCGAGGTCGAGCTTCTCGCCCTCTTCGGTGTAGTTGCCGTCGGGCGCGGGGACGGCCTCGTCCTCGGGGCCCAGGAAGCGGATGTTCTTGATCTCGACGGGGGTCTGGAGGTCCACGGCGAGGGCCGTCCACTGCACGACCTGGCCGGGTGCGACGACGGTGCACAGCTCGGGCGTGCCCTGGCCGGTGCTGTCGAAGGGCCCGTCGTCGACGAGGGAGAGGTTGCCGTCCTGGAGGGTGCCGGACGACAGGGCTCCGATGACGTCGACCATCACGACGATGTTCACCTGCGGTTTCATGACACTCCTGACTGTTGGGAGGGTTGGGGGCGGAGTCCCGGGATCTGCGTCTAGCCGCGGTCGCGGACGAGCGGGACCTTGCCGACCTCGGTGCGCTCGATCTCCGCCGACGACCTGGGCACGAACCGCAGCTGGAAGCGGTAGCCGGTCTTCTCGATCGACGCGGGGTTGGCCTCGCCCTGGTTGAACAGCGACAGGGAGCGGGGCAGGGCCGTGGTGAAGGCGCGCTGGACGCCGTAGGGGCCGAGGGCCGCGGTGAGCCGGTGCGTCAGGCCGTTCGGGTCGTCGGCCGCGACGAGGAGCGTGAGGGTGCGGCTCTCGCGGTGGTTCACGAACTGCAGCTCGTGGGCGACAGCGTCGAGGTCGACGAGCCGGCCCGCGCGCAGCTCGTCGCGGAGCGCGTCGTACGCGCGCGGGGCCGAGTACTGGCTGTCGTTGAGGTGCAGGACGTCGCCGGTGCGGCCGGCGAACTCGAACTGGTGGGTCTTCAGGCCCGGCCCGTCGACGCGGGGCCGCCGGATCATGCGGTCGCCGAGCTTCAGGCGGAGCAGCGGCGCCTCGTGGGCGTGCAGCCGGGTGACCACCAGCTCGCCCTCCTCCCCCTCGGCCACCCATCGGCCCCGCTCGTCGACGATCTCGACGAGGTGCAGTCCCGGGACGGCCGCGAGGTACGGGGAGTCGTGCCGCAGCTGGAGGCCGACGGTCTCGGCCTGCGTGGCGGCGAAGTAGCTGAGGATGACCAGGTTCGGGTACACGGCCTGCAGTTCGGCGCGCTTGCGGCGGGGCAGCACCCCGCTGCCGTACAGGGCGACGCGGAAGGACTCCTTCGCCTCCCGGCTCATCCCGGCGCCGAGTTCGGCCAGGAGCGCGACGCCGGCGGTGATGCCCATGAGGGCCTTGGGGCCCGGGTAGGAGAACATGTGCTCCAGGACCGGGGCTGTCACCGGGCCCGCGCCGATGTAGTTGACGCCGGGAACGTTCTGGAGGACGCCGCCGACCATGGTGCCGCTGCTCCACATCTGGTAGTCGGCCAGTGTGGTGTACAGCCACTTGGGGTCGCTGCCGCGCAGATACTCGGCGAGCTGGTACGTGCCCATGAAGCGGCCGGCGATCTCGTACGTGTCGCGGAGCTCGCGCAGCGCGTACACGGTCTCCAGGGGGCGCCCGCCCGTGGTGCCGCCGCTGGCGACGATCTCGAAGCCGCCGCGTGCGAGCGGTACGACCATGCCGGGGCGGTCGTCCATGAACAGGTCCCGCTGGGTGTCCTTGTCGGACAGCGGGATGTGCTGCCAGTCCTCGTACGAGGCCGGGGCGCCGGTGATGCCGGCGGCGGCGAGGCGCTCCCGCCAGACCGGGTTGAGCAGCACGGTGTGGACCATCTGCTGGAGGCGGCGCAGGACCAGCGCGTCCTGGATGTCGTGGGCGGTCTCGCTGTAGGGCGCCTGGCAGACGCGTTCGCAGGCGCGCAGTTTCCCGGCGAAGGCGGGCAGTTTCTCGACGGCTTCGGGGGAATCCGGCCTCGCCTCCCAGTCGGGAATCAGCCAGTTCGCCAGTTCGCGGGCGTCACCGGGCGGCAGTCCGAGCTGTGGAACGGTCACGGTGCTCAATTGCGTCCCCCTTCCCTGTGCAGGATGTCCTGCCCGGTACGGCGTATCTCGCCGAGGAGCAGGTGGAAATGCTCGGTGGTGATGCGATGGTTCATCAGCACCACGCGGAGGGCGGCGACTCCGTCGACGTCCACTTTGGAGATGAAGAAATTCCCCTCCTGTTTGACGCGGTTCCGGATGGCCACCTGGAATGCGTGCACCGCGTCGTCGGGCAGCTCTTCCGGCCGGTGCCGGAAGCAGAGGATGTTGACCTCGGGGCGGTGCAGGGTCTCCATGTCGGGCTCGCCCCGGAGAATGTGGTGGAATTCCTCCGTGATGCCGCAGAGATGGTCGATCTTGCGGCGGAAGAGTGCGGGTCCATAGAGCGACCAGAGCACCCACAGGGGCATGATCATGGGGCGTTTGGTGCACTCGAAGTTCTTGTCGCCGCTGTCGAGCGCGGTGTACGGGTCGGGCTGCTCGTCGAAGACGTAGCTGGCCTTCTGCCGGAACGCGCCGAGGCTGTGCGCCTTGTCGCGGTAGAAGAGCAGGGTGCAGGGCGCGGGCACGAACAGCATCTTGTGCGCGTCCCAGGCCAGCGAGTCGGCCTGCTCGACGCCCCGCAGCTTGTGGCGGTGCCGCTCGGAGAGCAGCAGGGCGGCTCCGTGGGCCCCGTCCACGTGGAACCAGAGGTTCTGTTCGCGGGCGACGGCGGCGAGTTCGTCGAGCGGGTCGAAGGCGCCCACCGACGTGGTGCCGGCGGAGGCCACGAGGCAGAAGACGCTGAGCCCGCGCCGCCGCGCGTCGTCCAGGGCGGGCCGTACGGCGTCGACGCGGATGCGCTGGTCGGGGCCGATGGGCAGGCGGACGACGCGCTGTTCGCCGATGCCCATGATGCCGGCGGCGCGGGCGACGCTGTAGTGCGTGTCGGCGCCCACGGCGATCGCCGGCCGTACCCCGTCGGGGAGTGCTGCGGCGCCCCGGGCCCACAGGTCGGGGAACGCCCGGTTGCGGGCGGCGAGCAGGGCGGTCAGGTTGGCCAGGGAGCCGCCGGAGGTGGTGACCATGGCGAAGGTGCCGGGGTCCCAGCCGATGTACCGGTTCAGCTCGTCGGCCATGAGGCGTTCCGCCACGTTGGGGAGCTGCCCGGCCTCATAGAAGGACGACGGCTGGTTGACCACGGAGCTGACGAAGTCGACGACTCCGGAGAGCGGGACGACGCCGGAGAACTGCCGTCCCATGTAGCCGGGTGAATGGACCTGGATTCCGGTCCTGATGTACAGATCGAGAATCGCCGCGAGTTTCTTCTCGTCGAATGCGGCGACGGTGTCGCGCTCGCAGGTCATCAGATCCCTGGCGACCTTGGCGAGCGTGGCGGGCTCGATCAGATCGAGTCCTCTGATCGAGGTGTCGGCCAACTGCGGGCCGAGGAGGGAGACGGCGGTTTCCGTGTGATCCCGGAAGCGCCGTTCGTCGAACGCCGGGGATAAGGGATCGGTGAGTGGATCGCACCGGGTTTCCATCAAGGGCTCTCTCCGCTGGGAATGAGCGTGGCGATGGGAATCCGCCGGGCGGCGGCAGAACGATTTAATACCCAGCGGCCCGATCCGTACAGACCATCCGATTAATCCGGCCAGCGAATGGCGGGAAGGGACGGAAGAACGTTTCTCTGCGCCCTTCTAATGCATTTCTCAAGAAATAACGCCAGCCAGTGGCGTGCACTCGCCAGAAAAAGAACGAGCGGCGCCGCACCGGTTCACCACCGGGCGGCGCCGCTCAGTCCGGCACGCGCGGGCGTCAGGCCTTGCTGAGGCGCGCCCAGAACTCGTCCCAGCTCAGCAGCCCGTCGCCGTTGCCGTCCTGGGCGTTGATGACGGCCTGCGCCACCGGCTCGGTCACGTTGAAGTCGCCCAGCTCGGCCATGACGCTCTTGTACTCGGCGGCGGTGATGAACCCGTCGCCGTTCACGTCGAACCGGTCGAATGCCTTGCGCGCAGACTCGATGTCCGCCATCGCTCCACCCCTTCTTGATGCCTGACTTACGGCCGCCAGAGTAGCGGGAGGGGTGCCAAGTACCTTCCGGGGCCCATGAGTCACGATGGGAGCATGACGGACGAGGTGGCCGAGATTCTGGCGGCGGCGGCACGCGGGGAGTTCCCGCCGCCGGACGGTTCGACGACGGTGGTCCCCCAGCCGGGCCCGCGCGACGCGGGCGTCCTCGCCTTCACGGCCCACTCGGTGGTGTTCACGGACGAGGACCCGGAGTGGGTGAGGGCCGAGCTCTCGGCCACGGCGTGCGATCCCCTCGCCGCCGCCATGAACCCTGCCTTCCTGGCGGCGTTCATGGCGCGTACGGGCCGCCGCATGGACACCGTCGACATGCTGACGGTGGCCACCCGGCTGCCGGGTGAACCGCCGGTGGCCCTGCGCGAGATCGAGGACCCGGACCACCCGCGGGTCGTACGGGCCCGCACGTACCGGGACGACGTACGGGTGTGGCGGGCCGCCGGCGGTGTGGTGATCCTGGGCCGGGCGGTCGCGGGGCGCTGGGAGGCCGCGATCGAGGTGGACGAGGCCGCCCGGGGCCGCGGGCTGGGGCTCCAGCTGGCGCTGGCGGCACGGCACCTGGTGCCGGGTGACGTCGTGTGGGCCCAGCAGCCGCCGGGCAACGCCCGGAGCGTGCGCACGTTCCAGGCCGCGGGGTACCGCCCGGTGTGCGCGGAGGCACTGCTGGTGGCCTGAGCTGGGGGCTCCGCCCCCAGACCCCCGTTCGCGCCTGTGGGGGTACCCCCTGCTCGAAGAGCTT
>NZ_JABWDV010000429.1 GCF_013362995.1 Streptomyces sp. TRM64462
CGCACCAGACGCCGCGGGGCCCGCCCTTCGGGCGGACGACGGGAATTGTCAGACAGGCCCTAGTTCACGGGCCGTGTCCAGGGTCCCCCGCTCGGGGTTGCGCGTCCACAGGCTGTACTCGTTCTGCAGCTCGGCGATCGGATGCACGGCGTGGGCCCGCCGCAGCGTCACGGCGGACACCTCGGACAGGCCGAGCGCCCGCACCTTTCCCGCCTCGACGAGTCCGGCCATCGCTCCGACGCTCTCCTCGACCGGCACCTTCCGGTCGAGGCGGTGCAGGTAGTAGAGGTCGATGACGTCGGTACGGAGCCGGGCCAGCGCCTCGTCGACGGTGCGCCGGATCGTCTCCGGGCGCCCNGACGACCCGGCGGCCGTCGACCCCGGTCATCCCGCACTTGCTGGCCAGCACGATCCGGTCCCGGTGTCTGGCGAGCACCCGCCCGACCAGCTCCTCGTTGGCGCCGAAGCCGTAGAGGGCGGCGGTGTCGAAGAGCGTCACGCCCTCCTCCAGCGCCGTCAGGAGCAGCCGCTGGGCGCCCTTGGGGGAGGGCGCGACACCGTAGGCGTGGCTCAGGTTCATACAGCCCAGACCGACCGCCGGGACCTCGAAGGCCCCGATCCGGCGCGGGGCGTGCCCCGCGCCGGCCGGCGTCACCGCGCTCACGAGCCCGCGACCCCGTTCAGTTGCTCCTCCAGTGCCGCCAGCGTCCGGTAGCAGGCCAGCACCTGGGCGACGGAGGAGTTCGGCTCGCGGCCCTCACGGATCGCGGCGACGAACTCGCGGTCCTGCAGCTCGATGCCGTCCATCGACACGTCGACGCCGCTCACGTCGATCGGCTCGTCCTTGCCGGTGAACAGGTCGTCGTACCGGGCGATGTAGGTGCCGGTGTCGCCGATGTAGCGGAAGAACGTGCCGAGCGGGCCGTCGTTGTTGAACGACAGGGACAGGGTGCAGATGGCGCCGTTCGCCGCGCGTAGCTGGATCGACATGTCCATCGCGATGCCCAGCTCGGGGTGGATCGGCCCCTGGATCGCGTGGGCCTGCACGATCGGCGAGCCGGTCTGATACGCGAACAGGTCGACTGTGTGCGCGGCGTGGTGCCACAGCAGGTGGTCCGTCCAGGAGCGCGGCCGGCCGAGCGCGTTGAGGTTGGTGCGGCGGAAGAAGTACGTCTGCACGTCCATCTGCTGGATGGTGTACTCGCCGGACTCGATCCGCCGGCGCACCCACTGATGGCTGGGATTGAAGCGGCGGGTGTGGCCCACCATCGCGACCAGGCCGGTGCGCTCCTGCGCCGCCGCGCACGCCTCGGCGTCGGCGAGGGAATCGGCGAGCGGGATCTCGACCTGCACGTGCTTGCCCGCCTCCAGGCAGGCCAGGGTCTGCGCGGCGTGCATCTGCGTGGGGGTGGCGAGGACGACGGCGTCGACCTCGTCCATGGCCAGTACCTCGTCCAGGGAGGCGACGGCGCGGCCCACGCCCTGCTCGGCGGCGAACTCCTGGGCCCGTTCGAGGCTGCTGCTCACGACGGCGGCCACCTCGACGCCCTCGATGCGGCGGAGCGCGGCGGCGTGCTTGGCGCCGAAGGCGCCGCCGCCGGCCAGGGCGATCCGGAGGGTTCGGTCGTCGGTCATGTCAGTTCTCTCCTTCGGCGGGCGCCTCGGCCCGGGGGTGGTTCTCCAGGATCAGGTGGCCTACGGCCGTGTTGGACGCGGGCACGTGGTAGAAGCGGTGCTTGACCTCGACCTCGCCCGTGTCGTCCACGTCGCTCATCGCTCCGCGGGCGATCAGCCACATGACGAGCTCGATGCCCTCCGAGCCGGCCTCCTCGACGTACTCCAGGTGCGGCACCTGCGCCAGCCCGGCCGGGTCGGTTACGAGCCGGTCGAGGAAGGCGTTGTCCCACTCCCGGTTGATGAGGCCGGCGCGGGGGCCCTGGAGCTGGTGGCTCATGCCGCCGGTGCCCCACACCTGGACCTTCAGCGGCCGGTCGTACGACTCGATCGCCCGGCGCAGCGCCCGGCCGAGCTCGAAGCAGCGGGCGCCCGAGGGCACCGGGTACTGCACCACGTTGACGTGGAAGGGGATCACTTTGCACGGCCACTTCTCGACGTCGCCGAACATCAGCGACAGCGGGACGGTCAGGCCGTGGTCGACGGTCATCTCGTTGGCGAGAGTGAGGTCGAAGTCGTCCCGGATGAGCGAGTGCGCGATGTGCGCGGCGAGGTCGGGATCGCCCTCGATGCCGGGGACCGGGCGGGGCCCGTACCCTTCGTCGGCGGTGTGGAAGGCGGCGCCCGTGCCGAGCACGAACGTCGGGATCAGGGACAGGTCGAACGACGAGGCGTGGTCGTTGTAGACCAGGAAGACCACATCGGGGAGGTTGTCCCTCTCCCACGCCTTGGAGTACTCGTACCCGTCGAACAGCGGCCGCCAGTACGGCTCCCCGGTCCTGCCGTGGTCCAGTGCCGCGCCGATCGCCGGCACGTGCGAGGTGAAGACGGCACCGGTGATCTCGGCGTGCTCGGCCGGTGCCTCAGGCGCGTGGGCCGCTTCGAGGACGGCGTGGTCGATCCGGTTTCCCTCGACCGAGCGGCCGCCGCGGACCATCATGTCGCGGTACTCCTGCTCGGTCATGCCGGTCATCGAGCCCGCCATCTGCTGGAACGAAAGGCCCAGCGTGGCACCCCACTTGGCGAGGAAGTAGATATTGCCGCCCTCGCGCATCGCCGCGTTGAGGTCGCGGTCGAGCAGCGCCCGCTTCTGCTCCTCCCGCAGCGGCCACGCGTCCAGGTAGGCACGCTCGTCCGCGAGGTAGCGCGCGCGGTTCTCCGCCGTCATCAGCGACATGCAGAACTGGTTGAGGTGGTACCCCTTGGCCGATTGCTCGGAGTCGAAGACGGTCGTCCCCGGGACCAGCTTGTAGGTCTTGTCCAGCGACATGCTGGGGCTCCAATCGAGGGCGGGTCAGTAGGTGTCGGGCCAGTACAGGCGCATCGGGTTGTCGACGAGCAGCTTGCGCCGGAGTTCGGGCGTCGGCGCGATGTGCGGGACGAAGTCGACCAGCAGTCCGTCGTCGGGCATGTGGTCGGTGAGGTTCGGATGCGGCCAGTCCGTCCCCCACAGCACCCGGTCGGGGAACTCCTCGACCACGCGCCGGGCGAAGGGGACGACATCGCGGTAGGCCGCCCGCTCGCCGTCGAGGGCCGGCGGACCGCTCACCGAAAGCCGTTCCGGGCACGTCACCTTGCACCAGATGTCGGGCCGGGCCCGCATGAAGTCCAGGAAGCTCTCGAAGCCGGGTCCGTCCGGGTCCTTGGCGGTGTCCGGGCGGCCCATGTGGTCGATGACCAGGGGGACCGGGATCGCCAGGAGGAAGTCCCGCAGGCCGAGGAGGTCCGCCGCCTCGAAGTAGACGACGACGTGCCAGCCGTACGGTGCGATCCGCTCGACGACGTCCCACAGGTCCTGCCGCGGCGCCGTGTCCACCAGCCGCTTGACGAAGGTGAACCGCACCCCGCGTACGCCCGCCTCGTGGAGCTCCCGCACCTGCGCGTCCGTGACGTCGGGCCGCAGCGTCGCCACGCCCCGGGCCAGCCCGCCCGAGGCCCGCAAGGCGTCGACCATGGCGGAGTTGTCGGCGCCGTGACAGGTCGCCTGCACCACCACGTTACGGGCGAAGCCGAGGTGGTCGCGGAGCGCGAAGAGCTGGTCCTTGGACGCGTCGCACGGCGTGTACCTGCGCTCGGGCGCGTACGTGAACTCGGCGCCCGGGCCGAAGACGTGGCAGTGCGCGTCGACGGCGCCGGCGGGGAGCCCGAACTGCGGCCGGCTCGGACCGGCGTACCAGTCCAGCCAGCCGGGGGTCTTCTCGAAACTCGTGGTCATGGTCCGCCCTCAGTCCTCGTACCGCAGGCCGAGCTCGGCCAGCGGGCCGCGCATGCCGTAGATGTCCAGGCCGAGCTCTCCTGCCCGGAACCGCGCGCGCTTGCCCTCTTCGCCGGCCTCGCGGGCGGTCGAGGCGGCGGCCACCTCGGCGGCCCGCTCGCGCGGCACCACGACGACGCCGTCGGCGTCCGCGACGACCACGTCACCAGGCCGCACGAGGGCGTTGCCGCAGACCACGGGCACGTTGACCGAGCCGAGGGTGGCCTTGACCGTGCCCTTGGCGTTGACCGCGCGGGAGAAGACGGGGAAGTCCATGCTCTCCAGGTCGGCGACGTCCCGGACGCCGCCGTCGATGACGAGCCCCCGGCAGCCCCGGGCGCGGAAGGAGGTGGCGAGCAGCTCGCCGAAGAAGCCGTCCTCGCTCTCGGTCGTGCAGCCCGCGACGACGACGTCCCCGTCCTGGATCTGCTCGGCGGCGACGTGCAGCATCCAGTTGTCGCCGGGCTGGAGCAGCACGGTCACGGCGGTGCCGCACATCCGGGCGTTCGGGTAGGCCGGGCGCAGGTAGGGGCGCATCAGCCCGACCCGGCCCATGGCCTCGTGGATCGTCGCGACGCCGAACGTCGACAGCGCGGCGACGACCTCCGGGTCCGCCCGGTCGATCTTGGTGTGGACGACGCCGATTTCGGTGTGTTCCATGGGTACTTCTCCTGGGGTCAGCGGCTGGTCGCGGTGAGACGGGCGGTGAGCCGGGGGTAGACGCGTAGGGCGTTGCCGGAGTACACGGCGGCACGCTCCTTGTCCGAGAGGTGCGGGGTGGCGTCGATGTACCGCTTCGTGTCGTCGAAGTGGTGGCCGGTGCGGGGGTCGATGTCGCGGACCGCGCCGATCATCTCGCTGGCGAACAGGACGGACCGGCTGGGGATCACCTGGGTCAGCAGGTCGATGCCGGGCTGGTGGTAGACGCAGGTGTCGAAGAAGACGTTGTCGAGCAGCGTCTCCGGGTCCGGCCTGCCCAGCGCCATCGCGAGGCCGCGGAACCGGCCCCAGTGGTACGGAACGGCCCCGCCGCCGTGCGGGATGACGAACCGCAGCGTCGGGAAGTCGGCGAACAGGTCGCCCTGGACGAGCTGCATGAACGCCGTGGTGTCGGCGTTGAGGTAGTGCGCGCCGGTGGTGTGGAAGGCCGGGTTGCACGAGGTGGAGACGTGGATCATCGCGGGGATGTCGTACTCGACCATCGCCTCGTACAGCGGGTACCAGCTACGGTCGGTCAGCGGCGGCGCTGTCCACCGCCCTCCCGACGGATCGGGGTTGAGGTTGACCGTGACCGCGCCGAGCTCCTCGACCGCGCGCTGCAGCTCGGGCAGGCAGGTCGCGGGGTCGACGCCGGGGGACTGCGGCAGCATCGCGCCCGTCGCGAAGCGGTCGGGGTAGAGCGTGCTGACGCGGTGGACGAGGTCGTTGCAGATCCGTGCCCACGTCGAGGAGACGGCGAAGTCGCCGATGTGGTGGGCCATGAAGCTGGCGCGCGGCGAGAAGACGGTGAGGTCGCTGCCGCGCTCGTCCATGAGCCGCAGCTGGTTGGGCCCTATCGCGGCGCGCAGGTCGTCGTCGGTGATGACCAGCTCGTCGGGGTCCGGGGCGGGGCCGCGTCCCTCGGCCGCCGCGATCTGCCGGTCGCGCCACCGGGCCAGCTGCGGCGGTGCGGTGGTGAAGTGACCGTGACAGTCGATGATCATGGGTTCGCTCCTGGGGGGGGCGTGGGCCGGACGGGGCAGGGCTTCGGGCCGTCGGACGCCCGGCGGCCGCCGGGGTCGGCCCTGGGCGCTGACGGGCCAGCCGGTGTACTGCTCCGAGAGGTAGGCGCGCCCGGCGCGCGTGCCCACCACGTTGTCGAGCTCGCCGAGCTGACGGCGCAGCTCGAACGGCGAAGCGCCGGGCGGGGTGTGCAGCAGCCGGGTCAGCCAGTGGGAGAAGTTCTGCGCCCGCCAGATCCGCTGCGACGCCCGCGGCTGGTACTCGTCCAGCGCGACCTCGCCCGCACTGCCGAGCGCCTTCAGCAGCACGTCGGCCAGGACCTTCACGTCGTGCAGCGCGAGGTTGAGCCCGCGGGCACCGGTCGGCGGCACCGTGTGCGCCGCGTCCCCGGCGAGCACCATCGAGCCCCAGCGCATCGGCTCCTGCACGAACGACCGGAACCGCAGCACCGCCTTCTCCAGCACCGGACCCTCCTGGAGGCGGAAACCGTCCTCACCGGCCACCCGGGCCTGGAGCGTCTCCCAGATCCGGTCGTCCGACCAGGCGTCGACGGACTCGTCGGGGGCGCACTGGAAGTACATCCGCTGCACGGTCTCGGTGCGCTGGCTGATCAGCGCGAACCCGTGCTCCGAGTGGGCGTAGACCAGTTCGGGCGCGCTCCGCGGCGCCTCGGCCATGATGCCGAACCACGCGAAGGGGTACTCCTTGCCGTACCGCACCCGCCGGTCCTCGGGTACCAGGTTGCGGCACATGCTGCGGGACCCGTCCGCGCCGACCACGTACCGCGCGCGGATCTCGTGCCGGGAGCCGTCGGCCGCGGTGTAGCGGACCCGCGGGGCATCCGTGGCGATGTCGAGGACCTCGGTGTCTCTGACGCCGAAGTGGACCGTGCCGCTGTCGCGTTCGCACGCGTCGGCCAGGTCGATGAACACGTCGGTCTGCGGGTAGAGCCACACCGACTCGCCCACCAGGGCCTTGAAGTGGATCCGGTGTGCCCTGCCGCCGAACCGGAGTTCGGTGCCCTCGTGCTCGTGGCCGTCCCGCAGGATCCGGTCCGAGACCCCCGTCTCCACCAGGTCCCGGGCGACGTCGGCCTCCAGGATCCCGGCCCGCTGCGTCGTCTCGATCCCGTGCCGGGTGCGGGTGTCGAGCACGATCGTCCCGACCCCCGCGCGCCCGAGCCGGTGCGCCAGCATCAGGCCGGCGGGACCGGCGCCGACGACGGCTACGGGGACCGAGGCGACGGTGTCGACGGGGGCATCGGCCATGGCATCTCCTGAGCGACCGTGAACGTTCCGAGCACCCCGAACGTTGGCACCCGGCCCGCCCCCCGGTCGCTGCCGTTTCCGTCAGGCGGAAGCCCTTCCCGGCCCGGGGCCTCAGGAGGCCGTACGGGTCCGTCGGCCGAGCTCCTCCGAGATCCCGTGCGCGGCCCGCAGCAGCGGCTCCCGCAGCCGGCGCGCACGGCCCGCGCCCCGCGCCGTGATCACCACCCCCAGGGCGGCGCTCACGGGCCCGGCCCGCCCGATCCGCACGGGCGCCGCCACCGCGACCGTGCTCTCCGACAGCTGCCGGTCGCTGACGAAGACGTGCTCGCGGCGGATCCGGTCCAACTGCGCCCGCAGCGCCTTCGGGTCGACAACCGTGTGAGGGGTCCACGCCCGCAGCGGCGCGTCGAGGACCTCCTCCTGGATCTCCTGCGGCGCGTGCGCGAGGAGCACCCGCCCCATCCCCGTGGAGGCGACCGGGAAACGCGTCCCCACCATCGTCAGCAGCTCCACCGACCGGTGCCCGGCGATCCGCTCGACGAACACGAGCTCCGTGCCCTCCCGCACCGCGAGCTGGATGTTCTCGTGCGTGACCTCGTACAGGTCCTGCATGAACGGCAGCGCCACATCACGCAGGATCTGGGTGCGCGGGCACCCCGAGGCGATCTCCCAGAGCCGCAGCCCCACGTGCCACGACCCGTCCTCGGCCCGCTCCAGCGCGCCCCAGCCCGCCAGCTCGGTCACCACCCGATGCGTCGTGCTGAGGGCGAGCCCCGCGCGCTGAGCGATCTCCGACAACGTCTGCGACGGGTGCTCGCGGTCGAAGGCCGAGAGGACCTCCAGGACCTTTCCAGCCGCCGTGCTCCGGGGTGTGCTCACGCCGCCAGTCTCGCAGACCGGCGTTGAGGCACGAGGTCGCGCGACGTACCATCTGCCGGACACCAAGGAGGCGACGTGGACCGGGACATCTCTGGGCTGTCCTCGATGGCGACGCGGCCGGTACTGGCCGAGCTGTCCGAACACCTCCGGCTCGCTCACGGGCTCCCCGTACGTTTCGACTCCGCCGGCGGGGTCGAGATCGCGCGGCGGGTGCGCGAAGGCGCCGAGGCCGACCTGCTCGTCCTCTCCGACGGCGCACTGGCCGAGCTGGAGAAGGAAGGGCGCATCCTCGAGGGCACGAGGCGACCGCTGTGGATTTCGCAGGTCGTCGCCGCCGTGGCGGAGGGAACCCCCGTTCCGGCACTCGGCTCGGAATCCGACCTGCGAGCCGCGCTGACGTCCGCGAAGGGGATCGCCTACTCCACCGGGCCCAGCGGCACGGCCCTCATCGATCTGATCACGCGGCTGGATCTCGCCGACGCGCTGTGTGAGCGGCTCGTCCAAGCGCCACCGGGGGTGCCGGCAGGTAGCCTGCTGGCGTCCGGCCAGGCCGACCTGGCCTTTCAACAGCACAGCGAGCTGATGGACCTGCCGGGCGTCGTCGTCCTCGGCCCGCTGCCAGGTGACACCGCCATCAGCTCGGTGTTCAGCGGGGGAGTACTGGCCGCCTCCGGCCGGCCGAGCCTCGCCCGCGAAGTCCTTGATCTCCTCGGCTCCGACGCGGCATCAAGAACCGCCCGCGCCAAGGGGATGCGGGCACCGGGGGACCAGTGACCCGAGCCGGAAGTGTGTCGATTGAACTCTCGCCGGGTCGGCTCCGCAAGCACCCTTCCACCGGCTCGATGACGCGCTCGCCGGGCCGATGAGCAGGGCATGAGCCGGGATGTGCACAGACCCACACCGCGTTCGGCGGACGCCGTCGGACGACCACTGAGCTGCCGCCAACTTGAAGTTGCAGGTCAAGAGGCTGGTGTGCCAGCCTGTAGGGATGCTCACGCTGGTGGTAGGCGGTAGTCTGCGGTGTAGATCGTCTGTCGCCGCAGGTTTTGCTGGTACCTGCGAACCGAGTTTCTCGATGGCGTGAGGCGGCTGTCGGTGACCACCCGGCTCATGAATTTCATGGGGAAACGGCCGCGTGTGTTCGGCTTGGCGGACTGGACGCCGCAGTGGGGTGGGACGTGGTTGGTCGGCCACCGCCGACTCGGATGCGATATTCGGTAGCGGACGGAGTCAATGCGCACCACGATGCGAGCATGGACTCAGGCGAGCGCAACAACGAAGCGGCGGTGACTCGGTGGACCCCTTCCACCATCTACCCCGACATGTGGGTCGATCCGGATGACGACCCGCGCGAGACGGAAGTCGAGACGGTCGACGAGCTCGGCTCTCTGCAGGAGAGTCTGCGCTACTTCCGCCTGACCATCGAGATGAAGTGTGCGGGCCTGGATGCCGAGCAGATGGCCCGGCGCTCCGTACCGCCGTCCACGATGTCCCTGCTCGGGCTGGTGCGGCACATGGCCGAGGACGAACGGCACTTCCGCCGGATGGCCGGCGAGGACTCGCCCAGGATCTACCGCACCCCTGAAGACCGTGACGGCGACTGGAACGGAGCGGTCGCCGACCCGGCGGTCGTGGAGGATGCCTGGCGGCAGTGGCGGGCCGAGAGCGAGGTGACCGACCGTTTCATCGCCGGCTTCGCTGACCTCGGCACGCGGACCGGGGAGGCGCCGCTGCGCGAGATCCTGGTGGCGCAGATCGCCGAGTACGCGCGACACTGCGGCCACGCCGACCTCCTTCGCGAGCGGATCGACGGCCGAGTAGGCCAGTGATAACACCCGCCGTATGGATCGGGGAGGCAGGAGAAGCCAGCCGGTGTTGGCGGGTGTCCCGGGGAGCCGGGCCCCTGCGTCGGCGAGGCGGTAGGAACCGCGGCCGCTCTCCGTGACCGTGCCACGCGAGGGGGGGCTGACCGTCCGATTCTTACCCGCTGTGGCCGGTCAGCCTTCTACGATCGGGTGCATGCTGGATCCCGAGCTGCTGGAACGGATCACCATGCGCCGCGCGAAACTGGACGAACTCGAAGAACAACTGGCCAAGCAGTTGGCCGAGGTGCGGGCCGAGCGCGACGAACTGGCCGTCGCCGAACGTGTCCTTGAGCGGGTGAGTGCGCAGCTCGCCGACGAACGCGTCTCGGCTGCGTCGGCGCCCGGGCAGGTGGGCGGTCGGGCGGTGATGCTGATCCCACACCGCGAGCCGGGATTGGAGGAGAACACGCTTCCGCCGGAATACCAGCGCATCCTGTCTGCCGTGCGGCAGGCCGCTGGGCCGGTCATGGCCCGGGAGGTCGGCGAGATGCTGACAGTGGACGTCAGCGTGAAGAGCAAGCTGGAACCTCTGCGTGGGAAGCTGGTCAGACTGACGGACCGCGGCTGGCTGCGCAAACTGCCCGACGGCAGGTTCACCACCCACATCTGAGCAGATACGCAGCCGCCCGGGGTAGCGTGACGCGGGCGTAACCGGGCTACCCCCGGTGGCTGTTGGAATTGTGTGACGAATGCTAAAGAACGCGCCGAAGACACCTGCCCGTCTGTCTACCAGTGCCGTCTGCCGCTGTCCACGCGAACCATCAACCACCTCGCCGATCTCCTCAGACGCCGACTGAAGGCGATTCGGTCCCGGTGGCGGATCCTGCCGCCTGGGAGGATCGCGGTGATCGTCCTGGCCGTACTGCGTCACGACCAGCGCCTGGCCGACATGGCCGGCGGCAACGACGTGTCCGAGTCCACCGTCCGACGCTGGCGCGACGAGCTGATCGGACTGCTCGCCGCCCAGGCGCCGCGCCTGGACCGCGCCCTGAAGCACGTCGCCAAGCAGGGTGGGGAGGTGGTCCTGATCGACGGCACACTCATCCGCACCCGGCGCCGCACCGGCAAGGCCGACCGGCGGAACTACTCCGGCAAGCACCGCAGCCACGGCCTGCACTTCCTCGCCCTGACCGACGAGAAGGGCCGCCTGATCTGGATATCCGCCGCCCGCCCGGCCGCACCCACGACAACACCGCCGCGCGCTACGACCACATCCTGGCCCACCTGCGCGCCGCCGGCCTCGGGGCGTTGGCCGATCTCGGCTTCCGCGGACTGGACAACGACATCCTTGACCCCGTGATCGTCACCGGCTACACCGCCAGCCGCACCCACAAGCTCACCCCAGGCCAGAAGGAAGCCAACCGCGTCCTCGCCGTGGGACGCGCACCGGTCGAGCACGGCTTCGCCCACCTCAAGAACTGGCGGGTCGTCACCAAACTCCGCACCGACCCCGCCCACGCCACCCAGCTCCTGCGCGCCCTGCTCGTCCTGACGAACCTCGAAGTCAACCGCTGACGGATGATCTTCTCCGTGGGCTCCCGCCCACGACCAGCATGAGCACCCTGAGGACCAGCCACACCAGCCCTCTTGACCTGCTACTTCAAGTTGGCGGAGACTCACTGGAGTCCAGCGCCCACCCTGCGCCGGGATCACGAGGACGCGCGAGGCACCAGCACGACTTCGATGGCCGGGGCGTCGGGTGTGTCGGTTCCGTTGATCTGCCCGTCGATGATGTCCGCGACCAAGGACGGCGGGACGAGGTCCAGGCGGACGGTGGTGAGCGGCGGGTGCTGGAGGGCCGAGGTCACCAAGTCGTCGGCGCCGACGACGGCCACGTCGCCGGGGACCCTGATGCCGACACTCTGCAGAGCGTGCAGGAGGAGCGCCGCGTACTCGTCGTTGTAGGCGAACACACTGTCGAGCCCGAGGTCTCCCCAAGCCGCGGCCACGTCGGAGGCTGAAGCGTGCGTGTACGCCATGGGTACCTCGGTGACGGTCGCGGTGCTGCGCGAGGCGACGGCCCTGGCTCCCTCCAGACGCGGTCGGGCGAACACCTCCAGGCCCCGCTCGCGCGGCATCACCACCCCGATGCGCCGGCGTCCTCGCACGACCAGATGCTCGGCGGCGATCTCTCCGATCCGGGCGTGGTCGAACCGCAGAGTGCGTACACCCTCCAGCGGGCGGGCCGCCAGGGCCAGCACCGTGCCCACGCCCGCGCGGTGCAGGACCTGGACCGCCTGCGCCGTGAGGCGGTCGCCGTCCAGAGCCAGCACCGCCGCAGGCCGCAGCTCGGCCCACGCTCGCGCGCCCGTCGCGGCGTCCGCGTACCGTCCCGCGTGCAGAACGGCTGTGTACCCGCGTTCCTCCAGCTCGCCGTGCAACGCGTCGAGCCACGTGCTGACCAGGTGGCCGATCGCCGACACCGACGCCGGGATCAGCACCAGATTGCTGTGTCCCGCACGCAACGACCGCGCGGCGGCGTGCGGGACGTAGCCCAGCTGCTGGGCGGCCTCCCGTACCCGTGTGCGCGTCGCCTCGCTCACCCGGTGCGTCTGGGTGTTGTTGAGCACGAACGACACCGTGGCGCGTGACACCCCCGCGAGCCGGGCCACATCCGCACTCGTGACCGAGTTCGCAGCCATCGGCCTTCTCGCCCTCCGATCCTTCCCCTTGCCTGCCTGAACGCACAACGGGTGCACCATTCAGCCGTTCCAGCAGGTTACACGCGCTGTCCTCAGGTGGCTCAAGGTGTCCGAGGCGCCCGCACGGGCGGCAAGACGACCGCGCCCTTGTTACACGTGAAGTCTGGGTCAGCCAAGCGATTCTCGGTCGACCTCTAGGCGGAAAGCCGTCGGGCTGCTATACAAGGGGCCACCCGGTTGACACGTGTAACGTCCCGGATCGCCACTCCCGGTCCCACCCCCTGCCGTGCCGCGACCGCGACTCCCCTCCCCTCCCCTCCCTCCCCGTACCGGGGCTCACCTGTGCTTCAAGGAGGCCGTCATGAGTAGACCCGAGATCCAGATTCCGGCGCAGGAGGCGCCGACCGTCCGCTCCGGCGGCGGTCCTCTGGGACGGCTGCTCGTCCTGCTCGCCGTCGGGCACACGGCGATGTTCATGGTCTACATGGGTGTCGGCCAGGTGCTGCTGCCCGTACAGGTGGAACTGCTGGACCCCGCGGACAAGGTCGCCAACCTCGGCCTCGTCTCCGGCGTCTCCGCGGTCTTCGCCACGCTCTTCAACCCGTTGGCCGGACTGCTGTCGGACCGCTCCCGGCGGCGGAATCCGTGGATCCTGGGCGGCGGTCTCGCCGCTCTGGGCGCGCTCGCCCTGCTCGGCGCGATGCGCACCCTGCTGCTGGTCACCATCGGCTGGTGCCTGGTGCAGGCGATGATGAACATCTACCAGGCCGCGATCACCGCCGTCGTTCCCGACCGTGTTCCGGTCGAACGCCGGGGCCTCGCCTCCGCCATGGTCGGCATCGGCACCCCGATCGGCGTGATCGCCGGCGTCACGCTCGCCGCCTCCTTCGTGCCCCACGACATACGCACCGGCTACCTCGTCCTAGGCGCGGTCATCGCCGTGGTGGCCGTACTGTTCACGGCGCTGGTGCGCGAGCAGCGCCTTCCCGCCGTGGAGTCGGTACCGCTGGGCCAGCAGTTCGCGGCGTTCGGTGCGGCCCTGAAGGCGGGCGACTTCCGCTGGGCGTTCATCGGCCGGTTCCTGATGATGCTCGGCTACTTCATGGTCACGCTCTTCCAGCTCTACATCCTCCAGGACCACATCAGCCTCCCCGCGGAGATCGAGCCGGCCGCGGCCATGGCGATCCTCTCCCCGATCAACGCCGTGTGCATGCTGCTGGCGACGGTCGTCGGCGGGGTACTGTCCGACCGGATCGGGCGACGCAAGCCGTTCATCGCGGTCTCCTGCGTCCTCACCGCGATCGGCATGCTGATTCCGGTGGTCAGCCCCACGTGGACGGGCATGCTCGCCTTCGCGGTCGTCACCGGGCTGTCGTTCGGCTGCTTCATGGCGGTGGACACGGCCCTGGTCACCCTGGTCCTGCCGAGCGCCGACGACGCGGCCCGCGACATGGGCGTCCTCAACATGGCCAACGCCGGCCCTCAGATCATCGGCCCGTTCCTGGCCTCGTTCGTCGTCGCCTCACTCGGCGGCTACAACGCCCTGTTCGCAGCGGGCGCGCTGATCACCGTCGTCGGGGCCCTGTCCGTCGTCCCGATCCGCGGCGTGCGCTGATCCCGCCCGTACCCCCTTTTGGAGAACACCTTCATGACTCCCGCGAACACCTTCATGGCTCCCGCACCGCGCAACGACGGCCACCCCTATCAGAACCCCTCCCTGCCCGTGGACGAGCGGGTCGCTGATCTCCTGTCCCGGATGACCCTGGAGGAGAAGGCCGGCCAGCTGTTCCACACCATGCTCCCCCTGCACGACGACGGCCGCCCCGTCGAGGCGGGCGACGAGACGGCCATGATCCCCACCGACACCAGCGGGCTGATCGGTTCGAAGCTGTTGAGCCACTTCAACCTCCTTGGCAGCACCGGGCCGCGGCAGATGGCCGAGTGGCACAACGCGATCCAGGAGATGGCCGCCGCCACCCGGCTCGGCATCCCAGTCACCGTCTCCACCGACCCCCGCCACTCCTTCACCACCAACATCGGCGCCTCGTTCAGCGCCGGAGCGTTCTCCGCCTGGCCGGAGCCGACCGGCCTGGCAGCCGTCCGCGACCCCGAACTCGTCCACCGGTTCGCGGACATCGCCCGCCGTGAATACCTGGCCGTCGGCCTGCGCGTGGCCCTGCACCCGCAGATCGACCTGGCCACCGAGCCCCGCTGGGCCCGCCAGGCGGGCACCTTCGGCTCCGACGCCACCCTCACGAGCGAGCTGGTCCAGGCGTACATCCGCGGCTTCCAGGGGGAAACCCTCGGCAAGGGCAGTGTGGCCACCATGGTCAAGCACTTCCCCGGCGGCGGCCCGCAGAAGGACGGTGAGGACCCGCACTTCCCGCACGGCAAGGAGCAGATCTACCCCGGCGGCATGCGTGACTACCACCTGGAGCCGTTCAAGGCCGCCATCGCCGCCGGTGCCTCCCAGATGATGCCGTACTACGGACAGCCCATCGGCACCGACTGGGAAGAGGTCGGCTTCGGCTTCAACAAGGGCGTCATCACCGGGCTGCTGCGCGAACGCCTCGGCTTCGACGGCATCGTCTGCACCGACTGGGGCCTGCTCACCGACGCCCCCGTCTTCGGCGAGATGCACCAGGCACGAGCCTGGGGCGTCGAACACCTCACCGTCGCCGAGCGTGCCGCCAAGGCTCTGGACGCCGGTGCCGACCAGTTCGGCGGCGAAGCCTGTCCCGAGGTCGTCGTCGAGCTCGTCCGCTCCGGCCGCATCAGCGAGGAGCGCGTCGACGCCTCCGTACGCCGCCTGCTGCGCGAGAAGTTCGTCCTCGGCCTGTTCGACCAGCCGTACGTCGACCCCGGGCGGGCCGAGGAGATCGTCGGCGACAGCGAGTTCCGCGGCGCGGGCGAGGTCGCCCAGCGCCGCTCGCTCACTGTCCTGGTCAACCGCGACGCCACCCTGCCGGTCACCCGGCCGCGTCCGAAGCTGTACGTGGAGGGCATCGACGCGCAGGCCGCGGCCGCGTACGGGGAACTGGTCGACGCACCGGCCGACGCCGACCTGGCCCTGGTGCGCCTGCACACCCCGTACGAGCACCGCGACAACAAGTTCGAGTCGCTGTTCCACAGCGGCCGGCTGAACTTCACCACGGAGGAGCTGGAACCGATCCTCGCCGTCCTCGACGCCGTCCCGACCGTCGTCCTGATCCACCTCGAACGGCCTGCCGTCATCCCCGAGATCGCCGAGCGCGCGGCCGCGGTCGTCGCCGACTACGGCGCGAGCGACGGAGCCCTGCTCGACGTGGCCTTCGGCCGGGTCAAGCCCGAGGGGCGCCTGCCGTACGAGTTGCCCCGCTCCATGGCCGCCGTCGAAGCCTCCCCGAGCGACGTGCCGAACAGCACCGCCGACCCGGTCTTCCCGTACGGAGCCGGGCTGGACCTCTGAGCCACCGGGGGCGGCGCTCAAACCGTCCCGCTGGCCGCCCCCGGTCCTACTCCCCACCCCCCACCCCCCACCCCCCACCCCCCACGCGCACCGCACACACCGTCCGACCACCGAGCCGCACAAACCGAGCCGCACAAGAGGACCGTAACCATGAGCCGTACCCAGCGCCGCAGACGTACCCTTGTCACTCTCACGGTCACCGCCGCCCTCGCCTGCACGGGCGCGGCGGCCTCCGCGAACACCCCGGCATCCGACCACGCCCCGCAGACCGGCCAGTCCCGCCCACTCGCCGGACTGCGCGTCCTGCTCACCAACGACGACTCCATGCGGGCCGCGACGACCAGCAACGCCGACGGCCTCGGCCTGTACGAGATCCGCAAGGCCCTGTGCGACGCCGGCGCCGACGTCGTCGTCATCGCGCCCTGGCAGGTGCAGTCCGGCAGGGGCACGGCCGTCACCAACGGCGGCACGCTCTCCCTGAGCCACCGCGCCCAGTTGCCCGCCGGATACGAGAACGACTGCTCCGGCACCCCCTCCGGGTCGCCCGTCTACGGCGTGTGCCTGGCCACCGGGCCGTGCGGTCCCGACTCGCCCAGCGCCACGCCGACGGACACCGTCAAGTTCGCTCTGCGTGCCGGCCTCGCCGCCAAGGCCGGCTGGCGGAGCGGCCCCGACCTGGTCGTCGCCGGCATCAACTCCGGCCCGAACGTCAGCGCCCAGGTCAACGACTCCGGCACCGTCGGCGCCGCGCTCGCCGCCATCCACGAGGGCGTCCCCGCCGTCGCCTTCTCCTCGTCCGGCGACGCGACCCAGCGCCACTTCCCGGTCGCCAACTACCGGGCCCACGCCCGTTTCGCCGCCGGGTTCCTCGGCGGACTGCGCGAGCGGGGCCTGTTCACCGACCGGTTCGCGCTCAAGGTCGACTACCCGGACGTGAGCGCCGGGCAGAAGGCCAAGCCCCCGGTATGGACGAGCGTCGGCCATGGCAAGGTCGTCTGGCATGCCTACGAGCCCCGCACGCCGGGCGAGCCGGGTGGTGACCTCTTCGACATCACCCTCGGCATCTGCGACAACAAGCCGACCAGCGACTGCACCGAGACCGTCAAGGACGCCGACTCCACCGCGATGCTCGGCCGCGGCCACATCGCCGTTGCCCCCGTCACCGCCGACCGCACCTACGGCGCCAGGACCAGCGGTGCCGGGCAGCGCGACCTGGCCCACCTGAAGTGGTACGTCGAGCGCCACGCTCCGCGTTCCTGACCCGGACCGGCCGTCCGCGAGCCGCCGCCCTGACGCGGGGGTTCGCGGACGGCCTCTCACCCCAGCGCAGTAGCCGCACGACCGCCCGGAGGGCAGCCCCATGACCGCGAGAACCTCGTCGTCCCAGCTCGTCGTCGTCCGCACGAGTGCCGGCCCCGTCCGCGGCGAGCGCCGCACACACGGCGTTCGGTTCCTGGGCATCCCCTACGCCCAGCCGCCCGTCGGCCCGCTGCGGTTCGCCGCGCCCGTGCCGTCGGAGACCTGGACGGACGTGCGTGACGCCACTGCGTACGGGCCCACCGCGCAACGCCGCCGGCTGTTCGAGGTCACCACCATCCCCGAACCGATCATCCCGGGCGAGGGCACGCTCAACCTCAACGTCTTCACCCCCGACGTGGCCCCCGACGCGGGATGCCCCGTCCTGGTGTGGATCCACGGCGGCGGCTTCCTTGCCGGCAGCGCTGCCAGCCCCTGGTACGACGGCGCCGCCTTCAACCGGGACGGCGTCGTCGTGGTATCGATCGGTTACCGGCTCGGTATCGAGGGCTTCCTGCACCTGCCCGACGCGCCGGACAACCGGGGCGTGCTGGACTGGATCGCCGCCCTGGAATGGGTCCAGCAGAACATCACGTCCTTCGGGGGCGACCCGCGCAAGGTGACGATCGCTGGCCAGTCGGCGGGCGGTGGGGCCGTGCAGACACTCCTCGCCACCCCCGCGGCCCGCGGCCTGTTCCGCGCCGCGATCTCCGTGTCCGGCGCCGTGATGCAGCCCCAGGGCCGCGAGGTGGCCGAGGCGGTCACCCGCCTGCTCACCACCCGCACCGGCGTGCCTGCGACCGCGGCCGCGCTCGAGAACCTGTCCGACGCCGGACTCCTCGCCCTCCAGGACACGCTGACCTCCCCCGATCCGGACCAGGCCGGCCCGCCCGTACTCGCCCTGGCCCCGTTCGCCGACGGCGACCTGATCCCCGAACCCGTGCCCGACGCGCTCACCTCGGGGGACGCGGGAGCCGGCATCCCGCTGATGCTCGGATTCACCGCGCACGAGTTCAACGTCATCCCCCAGCCCGACGCCACCGCCTCGACCCTGCGCGCCATGCTCGCCGCGCTCGGCCTCGACGACGCACGTATCCGCTCCTTCCTCGACGCCTACGACGGCGCGGAACCCGGCGCGCTGCAGAGCCAGGCCATCACCGACGTCGTCTTCCGCGCCCCGGGCCTCGCCATCGCCGAGGCCCGTGCCCGGCGCGAGCGGCCGACCTGGCTCTACGAGTTCCGCCGCCCTTCCTCCGCGACCGGCTTCAAGGGAATGGCCTACCACTGCGCAGATCTGCCCTTCGCCTTCGACCTCCTCGACGCCGAAGGCGTCAGCGCCGCCCTCGGTGACAACCCGCCGCAGGATCTCGCCGACGCCATGCACGCCGCCTGGGTGGCGTTCATCCACGACCTCGACCCCGGCACCGGCTGGCCCCCGTACACCACGCCGCACCGCAAGACCCGCATCTGGGACACCACGTCACACACCGCATCCGATCCCCTTCGCCCCCTCCGCAAGATCTGGTCGCCGACCGCACCGCGACAGCCGGCGGAGTGACCCCAGGAACAGCCTCGCCTGACGAAGCGCGTCACCTGCCGGTGGCCCGCACATCCGCAACGTCCTCGACGAGACCCCGCGAGACGAGGCCCCGAAGGCCAGGGGCGTCTGCATCTGTGGGCGACGCGGGAGCGCCGTGGGGCAGGCCACCCTCGCTGACCGGACAGCCCTGACGTTCCGCGGCGGTCGTCGCGGTGGCGTCTCTGCGTCCACGCCGGTGTGGCGAGTCTCCGGGACGCGCCGCACCGGCTTGGGCCCGGGCTGTCGGTCATCGGGGGCTCCGTATGCCGGCGGGCGGTTGGCGTGAGCGCAGGCGGACACCGTCCGGGGCACGGCGAAGCCTGAAGGGGGTGTCGGGCTCCATGGCGCGTAGTCGGCCCCGTCGCGGGGCGGGGGAAGGGGCCAACTCCCGTACAGCGCGCGGGTTCGGTTGATCAGAGGCCCAGCAGGCGCTCGGCGTTGAGGTGGCAGACCTTGGCGCGGTCGGTTTCGCTGATCGGGGCGGTCTCGATGAAGTGGACGGCCTCGTGGTTGCTTTCCAGCGGGTAGTCGGTGGAGAACATGATGCGGTCGGCTCCGAGGGCGAGCAGGCTGCCGAGCAGGGGAGCGTGCGCGCAGACACCGCTGGTGGTGATCATGATGTTGTCGCGGATGTAGTCCGAGGGGCGTGGTTTGGCCAGGTGGATGCCGCGTTGGTTGAGGAAGTCCCAGCGGCTGTCGAGGCGCCACAGGTGGGCGGGCAGCCCTTCGCCCATGTGGCCGAGGATGAGGGTGGCACCGGGGAAGCGGTCGAAGACGCCGCCGAAGATGATGCGCAGGGCGTGGGTCGCGGTCTCCACGCCCCAACTCCACATGGGGCCGATCAGTTCCTCGTGCCCGCGCACGTTGTGCCACACGTCGTAGGAGCTGGCCGGGTGCAGGTAGATCGGCACGCCGAGCGCCTCGGCGCGCTCCCACACCGGCCGGAACCTGTCCGCGTCCAGGTACTCGCCGTGCGTGTGTCCGTTGATCAGGGCACCTCGCAGGCCGAGTTGGGTGACCGCGCGTTCCAACTCGGCCGCGGCGCCGTCCGGGTCCTGCAGGGCCAGTGCGGCGAAGCCGGAGAAGCGATGGGGGTGTGTGCGGGTGATCTCGGCGAGGAAGTCGTTGGCCTCGGCGGCCCGTTTGACCGCCACGGCGGTGTCGGTCTCGGCCTGGATGCCGGGGGCGGTCAGGGACAGCACCTCCCTGTCGATGCCGAGCTCGTCCATCTGGGGGAGTCGGACGTCGGTGAAGTCCAGCAGCAGCCGCATGGCGCTGTCCCACTGGGGCGGGTCGAACAGAGCGGCGGCGGGCAGGCTGTAGTGGGTCAGGGCGGCGGTGGTGAAGTGCTCTTCGATCGCGATCTTCTTCATGGCGGGGATTCTCCGGAGTGACAGGCGCGGCCGAGAGGGGAGGCACGACCGGCGGGAACGGGCCAGGGCGAGGTGAAGACGGCGGCGGAGCCGGTGGCGAGACGGGGTTCAGCCGGCTGTGGCGCTGCCGGCCGTGCCGACAGCAGTGGTCGTCCGGCGCCGGCTGGGCCCGCCGAGCGGGCCGGTGGGCACGGCGACCGCTGCCGTGGCGCCGACGGCGGCGATGGCGGCGAAGAAGTAGAAACTCCATTCCAGGCCCAGCCCGGAGCCGAGGACGCGCCCACCGAGCGAGGGGCCGACGATGGCGCCGAGCCGGCCGATGGACAACGACCACCCGACGGCCGGGACGCGCAGATCCGTCGGCATGCAGCCGATCAGGTAGGCGTTGACGAACGCCTGGCAGGCCAGCAGCCCGAAGCCGCACAGGGGCAGGCACACGTACAGGACCCAGGCGGCCGGACCCCGGCTCATCACGAGCAGACCGGCGGCACCGACGAGGAAGGCACCAGTCACGACGCGCTTGGGGCCCAGCCGGTCGGCGAGCACCCCTCCGGGCACCATGCCGACGCCCGCGCCGATCCACGACAGGCACGTCATGGTCAGGGCCGAGCCGATGGAGAAGCCGCCGGTCTGCATGAGCGTCGGCAGCCACGTGCTGAAGCCGAAGATCAACAGCAGCCCGCAGAAGGTCATCACCCAGAACAGCAGCGTCGTGACCACCAGCCGGCGGTGGAGCAGCGGGCCGAGCCCGAGGAACCGGTGCCCGGGCTCCGACGCGGCGGGCGGCTGCGGGGCAGGCAGCCCGAACCGGGCGGCGGTCCGGGCGGCTTCGTCGACGCGGCCCGTACGCACCAGGTGCAGCGGACTCTCGGGCAGGCGCAGCGCGGCCCACGGCACCACGGTGAGCAGAGCTGCCGCGCCGACGAGATACAGCACCCTGAAGGAGACGTCCGGCAGCAGCCACGAGCCGAGAAGCGGTGCTCCGAGGGAGCCGACGCAGGAGCCGGCCATCGTGATGGCGATGTTGCGGGCACGTACGTGCGGTGCGGACATCTCACCCACGACGGCGGTGAGTGTGGGCAGTACCACGCCCAGACCGATCCCGGCGAAAAGACGGGACGCGGCGAATACACCCGGCCCGTCGGCCAGGGCGGAGCCGAGCATGCACAGGGAGAAGAACGACAGGCCGCTCAGGAGCAGTCGGCGGGTGCCCAGGCGCCGCCCGGCGGCCCCTGCGATGCCGGCGCCGATCAGCATGCCGGCGGCGACGAGCGAACCGATGTCGCCCGCTTCCCCTTTGGACAGGTTCCAGCCGGGCTCGCGCAGCAGGGCGGGCACAGTGGCCCCGTACACGGACAGGTCGTAGCCCTCGAACATCGCGATGAGGGCGGCCATGAGGATGAACAGCCGCACAGTTGCGGGACGTTGTGGGCCAGGGCATCGTGGAGACGGTCTCGCTTTCATGATGGCGATTCCTCGGGTCTCGGGACCGGTGCGGGAGGAGGACGCGGGAAGCACGTGCCGGGAGCCGAGCGGCGCGTCGTCACGGTGTCGGCTTCATGACGCCGAAGCCTGTTTCGATGCGGTCCCTGGACTGCAACAGGGCATCGGTGATCGCCCGTTCGCGCCCGGCGAAGCGCTGCGTCGGGGTGGGCACACTGATGGCTGCGGTGCCCCAGGCCGCGGTGCGGACGGCGACGCCGGCCGCGCAGATGCCGAGGGTGTGCTCTTCGCGGTCGAATGCGACGCCCGTGCGGCGGATGTCGTCGAGCTCGCGGTGCAGCGCGGGGCGGGTGGTAAGGGTATGTGGGGTTTCTGCGGTGAGCCGGTGCGGCAGGGCGTGCTCGAGCGCGGCCGCCGGCAGGGCGGCGAGCAGTGCCTTGCCGGGGGCGCAGCAGTGCAGGGGGAAGCCGGCGCCGACCGCGCTGACCGCGCGCAGCCGACGGTCGGCGATGACCTGGTCGACGAAGACCACCTGATGGTTGTCGAGGATCGACAGGTCGACCGTTTCCTCGAGTCGGCGGGACAGTTCCTCGAGATAGGGGCGCAGGTCGACGATCATCGCTGATCGCACGGAAGCGGCCATGCGGGGGATCTCGGGACCGAGCCGGTACCGCCCGCGGGTGCCGGCCACCGTCACCAGCCCCTCCGCCTCCAGGGCACCGAGGATGCGGTGGACCGTGGACTTGGCGAGGCCGATCCGCTCGACCACCTCGGCCTGAGTGAGGCCCGACGGGGCTGCCTGGAGCAGGCGCAGCACCTCTGCCGCGCGTGCGATGACCTGGATGCCGCCCGCGCTGCCGCGTCCCGGGCTTGCGTGCTCGTCAACCGCCGTCATGGCGTGTGTTCCCTTCTTACGACGTGTCCCGGACAGCCTGCCGCATGGGTGCGGTCCGGGTGGCACGGCGTCGGTGCAACTCCCTTCTCCCGAGCTCCAGGATTTTTCCGGCGGCTCGCGCGTCTCTTCAGGTCCTGCGATCCGGCAGGTCGAGGAGCTGTCCGGTCTCCTCGACCCCGGCGAGGGGAAGGTCCAGGTCGCGGACGAGGGCGATGGCCCGGTCAACAAGGGACCGATTACCGGGGGCGAGTTCGTTCTTGCGCAGGTGCAGCGTGTCCTCCAGGCCCGCGCGGGCGTTGCCGCCGAGCGCCAGGCCCATCGCGGTGAGCGGCAGATTGTGCCGGCCGATCGCGATGACCTGCCAGACCGCGCCCGGTGGCAGTCGGCGGACCATGGTGAGGAGGTTGTCCGCGGTGGCGGCCATGCCGCCGCGGACGCCGAGGACGAGGGAGAACTGCATCGGTTCGGCGAGCAGGCCCTCCTTCCACAAGCGCAGGCACGCCTCCAGGTGCCCCGTGTCGTAGATCTCCAGCTCCGGTTTGACCCCGAGTTCTCGCATGCGGGCCGCGAGGCGGCGCACCTTGTCCGGCGGGTTGCGGAATTCGCCGTCGCCGAAGCTCATCGAGCAGGGGTTGAGGGTGGCCATGCGGGGCCGCAGCTCCACCAGCCGCTCCCGCTCCTCGAACGGCACGCTGAGCCCCACTCCGGTCGAGAGCTGGAGCAGGATCGGGGAGCGTTCGGCGATCAGGTCCATGGTCCGGCGCGCGGTCTCCAGGTCGGCGGTCGGCCGCTGGTGCTCGTCGCGCAGGTGGATGTGGGCGACCGACGCGCCGGCCCGGTAGGCGTCGGTGACGGCTTCGGCGATTTCCTCCGGGGAGGTGGGCAGGTGGGGGTTGTCGGCCTTGGTGGCGATCGGTCCGGTGGGCGCGACGGTGATGACGACGCCCACGTCAGGTCTCCTCGTGTGGCAGGGCGACGGTGACGAGCAGAGTGGCGGGTCGCCTGGACCGGTTCTCCACCGACCGGATCTGGCCCTTGGCCAGGTGTACGGAGTCGTAGGGCCGCAGCGTTTCCTCGTCGCCGTCGGCGGTGACCACGAGTTCGCCGTCGAGGACGACGTACACCGTCTCCTCCACCGTGGGCGCCGAGTCCGCCGCTCCACCGGGCAGGTAGTACGACAGCCCGGACCAGAAGCGCACGGTGGGCCCGGCTTCGTGGCCCTGGAGCCGCAGTGCGCCGACGCCGTGGTGCAGCGGGGGCTCGTACGCGAGGGCGTCGTCGAGTCGGGTGACACGCATGGGGCTCATGCGCGCTCGCCCTTCTCGATCCGGTAGGTGCCGGTGGGGTCGACGATGGCGACCAGGCGGACGATGCAGCCGTCGCCGCCGGTCCAGCGCCAGGGGAACGCCGCGAAGGTGACCCGCTTGCCGGTGACCTTGTCCAGGTCGCCGCCGACGTTCTCGAAGCCGATGATGCCCTGGGACAGGATGGCCCGGTGGCAGGGCTCCCACTCGGGGAAGTCGTCCAGGACCTTGCGTCCGGTCTCGGCCTCGTACTCCTCGCAGGCCCACGGCAGCAGACCGCCCGGGGCGCCGGGACCGTGCGGGCCGATGGCGGTGGCCAGCGGATGGTCGAGCGCCTGGGTGTCGGTGCCGACCGCCTTGACGCCCTTGGCGGCGAACCACTCGCCGGCCTCCTTGTAGAAGCCGGGCGAGTAGGCGTAGTAGTCGCTGTTGTCGCCGTAGGTGTGGTGCCAGCCGGTATTGACGACGACGATGTCCCCGGGGCGTATCTCCGGGGTGGCCGCCTCCAGGTCGGCGGCGGTGACGACTTCCCACTTCTTCTTGGGGATCGACACGACCACGCCCGTGCCGAAGAAGGAGCTCAGCGGTATCTCGTCGAGCAGCGGGGTGTTCTCCACGACGTGACCGGGGGCGTCGATGTGGGTGCCCGAGTGCATGACCGTGGTGACCTTCTGGGTGAGCACGCGGGACTTCGACATGCTGTGCAGCCGCTCGATCCTCACGTCCTCGAAGTACGGCCAGCAGGGTGTTCCGTGCCCCCACGGGTGAGAGAGGTCGTAGAACTCCAGGCCCTGCTCGTTGGGGCCGACGGGCCAGGTGAAGGGGGTCTCGGACATGGGGTTCCGCCTTTCGTGGATGGTGTGTTGGCCGGTCCTCGTCGGTCAGCGGTCGACCGGTGACCGACGGCCGGTGAGCTGTTGGGCGATGTGCCGGGCCAGGCGTGCGCCTGCCCGTTCGCGGCTGCCCTCGGGCCAGGTGAGGAAGCCGCGGTCGCTCTTGGCGCCCAGGTGGCCCGCCGCCACCAGTTCACTCAGCAGCGGAGAAGGGCTGGGCGAGCGGTTCAGGTCGGGCAGGATGGCGTCGTGGATGGCCAGGGTGAGGTCGAGCCCGACGTAGTCGGCGTTCTCCAAGGGGCCCATGGCGGCCAGACGCAGGCCGATGGTGTTGCGTACCACCGTCTCGACCGTCTCCGCGGTGCACACTCCGTCCGCGACCAGCGCCATCGCCTCGCGCCACAGGGCGTGCTGGAGACGGTTGCCGACGAATCCCGGTACGTCGCGCTCGACGCGTACCGGCATTTTGCCGAGGGACGTCAGGAGAGCGGTGGTGCGCTCCATCGTCTCCTCGCTGGTGTGCTTCCCGCGGACGACCTCGACCACGGGGATCAGACCGGGCGGGTTCCACCAGTGGGTGCCGACCACTCGCTCGGGACGGGCGGTGCGTTCGGCGATGCTGCTCACCGGCAGCACGGAGGTGTTACTGGCGAGCAGCGCGTCGGGCGACAGGCGGTCGAGCCGGGCGAACAGATCCCGCTTGGCCTCCAGGTTCTCGGCGACGGCCTCGACGACGAGGCCGGCTCCCGTGACGGCTTCGGCCAGGTCGGTGCTGCCGTCGACCGCCCCGGCGACGTCACGCAGGCTGTTCACCGCACGACGCAGCGTGTCGGTGTCGACGTCGTGCAGACGTACCGGATGGCCCGCGCCCGCGAACACCTCGGCTATGCCCCGGCCCATCAGCCCCGCGCCGACGACGGCGACGGTCAGCACGCGGTGTACCCCCCGTCGAGGTACAGCACCTGTCCGGTCACGAACGAGGAGGCGTCGCTGAGCAGGTAGACCAACGCTCCGGTGAGGTCGTCCGGCTCGGCCAGCCGGCCCAGCGGGATGCGGGCGAGCATGGCCTCGCGGGTCGCGGTGGCCTTCTCGTCCTCCTCGTACATCCAGGCGGTCAGCTCCGAGCGGAACACGGTGGGAGCCAGCACGTTCACCCGGATTCCGGCACCGCCCCACTCGGCGGCGAGACTGCGGCCGAGCAGGTCGACCGCGGCCTTGGAGGGGCAGTACGCGGAGTATCCGGCGGAGTGACCCAGCCGGCCGCGGGTGGAGGACACGAGCACCACGCTGCCTCCGCCGCCGTGGCCGAGCATGTGCCGCCCCACCGCCTGGCACATGAGCCAGGAGCCTCGGACGTTCGCCGACTGCACGGCGTCGAAATCCTCGACCTTCATGTCGGCGATCGGCGCGACGTGGTTCATGCCGGAGGCGACGAGCAGTCCGTGCACGTCACCGTATGTCTTCACGGCGGCGGAGAGGATCGCCTCGGCGTCGTCCGGGGTGTCCGGCCTGCGGCGGACGGTCTCGACCGGTCCGGGGCCGTCCAGTTCCGCGGCCAGCGCGTCGAGCTTGTCGGCGTTGCCGCCGGCGAGGGTGAGTCGAGCGCCCAGGGCGTTCAGGGCGCGTGCCGCCGCACTGCCGAGGGCGCCGGTGGCGCCGGTGATGACGATCGAACGCCTCTCCAGCGTGAAGCGGGCGAGAGGGGAAACAGCAGGAGCGAGTGCCACGAGAACCCCCTTGGTTCCGTGATGCGAATCAATCGTGCCGGATTGCGGTTCAACGTAGGGGTGGTTCAGCTCGTGGTCAATGGGCCGTGCGCCAATTGGCTGGTCACGTGTCGGACTGTTGTTGCCGGCTTTCGGCTGGGCTCCGCGCCTGCCCGGGTTCCGCGGAGAGCTTGTGACGGGGGACTTTCGACGTCTCGACGTGGCCGCGACCTTCTTGCACACTGGCCGCGACGGCCGGCCGGAGCGCACGGTCGGGAAATCAGTGAGGACGCCTTGGAAGACCAGCTCGTACATGAGCCGCAGCATGCCGACGAGGAGCCTTCGCCGGCGGCAGACGAAGGAGGCGCCCCAATGGCCCGCCGCCGCAGTTCCGAGTCGGGCACCGGGCCTGTGCTGAGTCGCGCCCTGCAGATTCTCGGTGCGTTCAGCGGGAACCGTCCGGAGATGACGTTGAGCGAGTTGTCGCGGCGGTCCGGGCTGCCGGTGTCGACCGTGCACCGGATGCTCGGCGAGCTCATCGCCTGGGGAGCGCTGGAGCGCGGTGACAACGGGTGCTACCGCGTCGGCCTGCGGCTGTGGGAAGTCGCCTCACTCGCGCCGCGCGGACATGGCCTGCGCGAGCGGGCCCTGCCGTACCTGGAGGACCTCTCCCAGATCACCCGCGAGAACGTTCAGCTCGCGGTGCGCGAGGGTACGGAGGTCGTCTTCGTCGAGCGCATCGCGGGATCCGGTGCGGTGCCCGTGCTGACGCGCGTGGGCGGGCGTTTCGCCCTCACGGCCACCGGCGTCGGGCTGGTACTGCTCGCGCACGCCCCCGCCGAGGTGCAGGAGCAGGCGCTCGCCGGCCCCCTCGAACGCTTCACGCCATGCACGGTCACCGATCCGCGCGAGCTGCGGCGCATGCTGGCCGAGGTACGGACCCGTGGCTACGCGGTGAGCGACCGCCAGGTCACGATGGACGCCCTGTCGGTCGCCGCCCCGGTACACGGCGCCGACGGTGCGGTGATCGCCGCGATCTCACTGGTGGTACGCCACGGCAGCACCTCCGCGCACGCGCCGGCCCGGCTCGTCTGTACCAGCGCCCGGGCGCTCTCCCGCGCCATGATCACGCCGCAGGTCTGAGCCGCGCCGTCCTGCGCCCGAGGCGCGGTTCCCGCCCATGCCACGGCCACGTCGCGAGCCGGGCCCTGCGGACAGTCCCTGACGCCCGTCCGCCACGGCGGCGCGGCGGCATTTCGCAGATGTTTCCCGGCATCCGGAAAGACCCGTGGTGACCCGAGGGCGCCGACCCCACGATGGTCCGCACCGTTGACGCCCGGGCACGGTCCGCCGGGTCCGCACCCTCCCCCTACGCCCTGGCGGCGTGGGGTCCCCCAGCGGGCAGAGGGCGCCGACGGCCACCACGCAGTCGACAACGGAGTGCTGCCATGGCTCTGCCACCCTCTTCCCCTCCGCCCCGGAGCCGTCCGGTGACCGGTACCTCTCTGCGCACCGCCCTCGACGAGGGGCCGATGAGCCGCTTCCAGTGGGGCGTGATCGCGGTGTGCGTCCTGCTCAACATGCTGGACGGCTTCGACGTACTGGTCATGGCCTTCACCGGAAAAGCCGTGTCGGCGGAGTGGGAACTCAGCTCCTCCGAGCTCGGGCTGCTGCTCAGCGCGGGCCTCGTCGGCATGGCTCTGGGCGCCCTGTGCGTCGCCCCGTGGGCCGACCGGATCGGCCGCAGACCGGTCATCCTCGGCTGCCTGGCGGTGGCCGCCCTCGGGATGCTGCTCTCCTCGGTCAGCCAGTCACCCGTCCACCTCGGAGCGCTGCGCGTGCTCACCGGAGTCGGCATCGGAGGCGTCCTGGCATGCAGCAACGTCATCGCCGGGGAGTACGCCTCCCGCCGCTGGCGCGGGCTCGCCGTCAGCCTCAACTCCACCGGCTACGCGGTCGGTGCCACCGTGGGCGGGCTGCTCGCGGTCGGCATGATCGGACAGTTCGGCTGGCGCTCGGTCTTCCTGACCGGCGGCCTGGCCACCGCCGCCGCCGTCCCGCTGGCCTACTTCTGTCTGCCGGAGTCCGTGGACTTCCTGACCTCCCGCAGGCCGAAGGGCGCCCTGGCGAGGATGAACGCCCTGGCCCGCCGCATGGGCCGGCCGCCGCTGGAGAGCCTGCCCGAGCCCACCGCCCAGCCGTCCGGAGTCGCGGCCGGATTCCGCGAGCTGCTCTCACCCGCGCTGCGCCGCCCGACGCTGCTGCTGTGGTCCGCCTTCTTCCTCGTCATGGCCGGCTTCTACTTCGTGACCAGCTGGACGCCGACCCTGCTGGTCGAGGCCGGCCTGTCCGGCACCCAGGGCCTCACCGGCGGGACACTGCTCAACCTCGGCGGCATCTTCGGCGCGGCCGCGCTCGGGGCCCTCGCCGCCCGGTTCGCGCTCCGCTCCATCCTCATCGCCTACTTGATCACCACCGCCGTGATGCTGTCGGCCTTCATCGCCTCGACGTCCTCGCTGGGGGCCGCCTTCGCCCTCGGCGCGATGATCGGCCTGTTCGCCAACGGCTGCGTGGCCGGCCTGTACGCCCTCACCCCGGCCACGTACGGCCCGGGGGTCCGGGCCACCGGACTGGGCAGCGCCCTCGCGGTCGGCCGCATCGGCGCGATCCTCGCCCCGACCGTCGCGGGCAGCATGCTCGACGCCGGCTGGACCCCGCAGAACCTCTACCTGGCCGTCGGCCTGATCTTCGTCGCCACCGCGGCCCTCCTCCTGCTGCTGCGCCCCGCCACGGCAGGGGACACGGAGCCCGTCGCCGCGGCGCCGGCCACCGGTACCGCGCACTGAACGCCCTACTCCAAAGGAAACGATCATGACTGCTTTCGTACGCGATCAGTGGTACGTCGCCGCCTACGGCCGCGAGGTCGGGCGCGAGCTGCTCGGCCGCACCGTACTGGGCGAACCGATCCTGCTGTACCGCACGGAGGGCGGCCGGGCGGTGGCCATGTCCGAGCGCTGTGTGCACCGGCGCTTCCCCCTGTCGCAGGCGCCGAGCCGGCTGGACGGCGACCGGGTGGTGTGCGGCTACCACGGTTTCACCTACGACACCGACGGCGGCTGCACCTTCGTGCCCGGACAGCGGCGCATTCCGCGCACCGCGCGCCTGAAGACGTACCCGGTGGTCGAGCAGGACTCCTTCGTGTGGGTGTGGATCGGCGACCGCGAGCCCGGGGACACCCTGCCGCCCCGCGCGCCGTGGATGGACTCGCCCGACTACACCGTCGTGTCGGGCATGGAGCCGATCGACGGCGACTACGGTCTGCTCGTCGACAACCTCATGGACCTCTCCCACGAGACGTACCTGCACGGTGGCTACATCGGCACTCCCGAGGTGGCCGAGACGCCCATCACCACCGAGGTCGACGACACAGCCGGCATCGTCCGCGTGAGCCGCCACATGGACGACGCGGAGTGCCCGCCGTTCTACGCGAAGTCGACGGGCATCGAGGGCCGGATCACCCGCTGGCAGGACATCGAGTACCACGCGCCCGGTCTCTACCTGCTCCACTCACGCATCGCGCCCCTCGGCGCTCCCGGGCCGAATCCGGACGGCAGCGACCCGCACGCCTTCCACGTGGAGGTCGTCTACGGCATCACCCCTTCGACGGAGAAGACGGTGTACGACTTCTGGGCCGTGGCCCGCGACTTCGCGCTCGACGATCAGGACGTCACCGAGTTCCTGCGCGGCAACAACCACACGGTGGTCATGCAGGACGTCGTCGCCCTCAACGTGCTGCAGAAGTCCCTGGACACCGAGCCGGCCGGCTACCAGGAGCTGAGCATCAACATCGACACCGGCGGACTCGCCGCCCGCCGCATCCTCGCCCGCCTGGCACAGGAGGGGGCCGCGACACAGGCCCGGACGGAGGCGCGATGACCGCGCTCCACCCGCCCGCCCTCTTTGGCGAGAACGTCAACCGCGTCCACTGGATGCTCGGCACCGACCGGCTGCTGGCCGTCTGCCACTGCGATGCGCAGCGGGAGTTCGAGGACCCGATGGAGCTGTGGGACTGGCTGCTCCGCCATCCCGAGGACCACCACCCCGGCCCTGTTCCGCGGTCCGCTCCCGCGTCCATCCGCCGGCCTCGGCCCGCGAACCCGGCCTGAAGCCGCCCCCCGGTCCGGAAAGAGAACCACCATGACCATCACGTGCCCCCAACGCACTGGGGCCGAACTCCACCTGACCCTGATGCGCAAGGAGCCCCTCGCCGAGGGCGTCGTCCGGCTCAGTCTGGCCCACCCCTCCGGTGAGCGGCTGCCCGCATGGAGCCCCGGCGCCCACATCGACCTGGTGCTGGGCCCGGACCTGGTACGGCAGTACTCGCTGTGCGGCGACCCGCGCGACACCTCCCTCTTCCAAGTGGCCGTGCTGCGCGAGCCACAGGGCCGGGGCGGCTCCCTCTACGTGCACGACACACTGGCCGAGGGCGACACGGTCAGGGTGCGCGGCCCCCGCAACCACTTCCCGCTGGTCGACTCCCCCCGCTACCTGTTCATCGCCGGCGGCATCGGCATCACCCCGGTCCTGCCGATGATCGCCGCCGCCGAGCAGCGGGGGGCCGACTGGCGGCTGGTGTACGGCGGACGCAGCCTCGCCACCATGGCCTGTGCCGGGCAGCTCGCGAAGGACCACCCCGACCGGGTGGAACTGTGCCCGCAGGATGAGGCCGGCCTCCTCGACCTCGACGGGCTGCTCGGCAGCCCCGACCCCGGCACCCTCGTCTACTGCTGCGGTCCCGAGCCCCTGCTCAACGCGGTGGAGCGGCGATGTGCCTCCTGGCCGGAGGGCACACTGCACATCGAGCGGTTCACGCCGAAGCCGGACGAGTACGACACCACGTCCGCCCCCTTCGAGGTGGAACTCTCCCGGAGTGGCATCACGGTGACCGTGCCACCGGACAAGACCGTCCTGCAGGCGGTCGAGGAGGCCGGCGTGCAGGTTCTGTCCTCGTGCCACGAGGGCACCTGCGGCACCTGCGAGACCACGGTCCTCGACGGGGCGGTGGACCACCGCGACTCCCTCCTCACCCCCGCTGAGCAGGCACGCAACGACACGATGTTCATCTGCGTCTCGCGCGCCGCCTGCCCGCGCCTCGTCCTGGACCTCTGACGCGCCGGATCGGCTGGCCGGCGTGTACGCGACCGGTTCCGGCGTCTCTCCAGGTGCTACAGCCCCTCGCCGTCGGCCGAGATGTGGCGCATCAGGCGGTCCAGGTGCGAGCGCATCACGGCGATCAGGTCGAAGGAACGCCCGCTCGCCAGCCACTGGACCCGCAGTCCGGCGTCGAGCGCCGCGCACTCCCGGGCGATGCTCTCCGGATCCAGGCCCGCTTTGAGTTCCCCTGACACGGTGCCGGCGTGCAGGCGGTCCGCGAGTTCCCGCACACCTTTCTCCTGCCACTGGGAGAAGAAGTCGTGTGCGGGGTGGTCGGGGGCAGTGGCCTCGGCGCCCACCACGACGGCGAGTTCGAGGATTCCCGGCATGGTGAGGATTTCGGCGGTGTCGTCCAGGTGGCAGCGAAAGGCGTCCCGTACCGAGTCGGACACGCGTACCCACTGCTCGTCGAGCCGTTCGTGCCAGTACTGCACGACGGCCAGCAGGAGTTGCTGTTTGTCGCTGAAGTGATGAAGCAGCCCGGCGTCGGTGATCCCGGCGTCCCGGGCGATGCGGGCGAGCGAGGTCTTGCGATAGCCGTCCTGGCCGAAGCGCAGCAGTGCGGCCTCGAGGATCTGGTTGCGCCTGGCCTGCCCTGTCGCGTAGCCGCCGCGCGGCCCCCGTGGTGTCCCCATGCGGACAACCGTACCCAGTGTCGTCGCTGGTCATCACGGGAGTGCTGCTACCGCGGGGAGAGGGCGCCCCGCCGGGCCCGCGCGATGTGACGTGCGCCACTCGGTCAATACCTAGCGTGCACTAAGCATTGGCTTCATCATCGTCCGAAAGCGAGGGAACGTTTCGCGCCTGTGGCCGAGAGATGAGCTCCGGGTGACGGCATGCCCTTCCTCGCACGACCCCGGCCTCCCCTCTGTTCGCGAAAGGAGGCGGCTCCATGACGCCCACGTCTGCCAGCCCCTCGCTCGACGCAGCACCGTCCGAAGACACCGCGAGATGGACGCCGCGACTGGTCGCCGTACTCGTCGCGCTCATCTGGCCGACCCAGCTCCTGGCCGCCGCGGGCATCCTGGGTGCCAACGCGACCGCCAGCGTGGCGCAGAGCTTCCACACCACCCACGTGGCCTGGTTCGGTCTGATCGTCGTCCTCGTCTCGACGCTGCTGACGCCGTTCGTGATGAAACTGGGCGACCGGTACGGCAAGAAGCGGCTCATGCTCGTGATGACCGCCCTGGGGGTCGTCGGGGACGTCATCGCCGCGATGGCGGGCAGCTTCTGGCTCCTGCTGGTCGGACGGGCCGTCGCCGGCTGCTACGGCCCCTTCGCCGCCCTGTCCTTCCCCGCCGTGCGGGACATCTTCCCCGCCCGGTTGGTGAAGCCGGCCAGCGCCGTCCTGGGCAGCAGCGTCGGCCTGGTGGCCCTGGCGGCACCGTTCCTGGCCGGCTGGCTGGTCGACAACTGGGGGTACGAAGGCGTGATGTGGTTCCTCGCCGCGGCCTCCGCCGTCGGCTTCGCGCTGATCGCCTTCCTGGTACCGCAGACCCCCCGACACGACTGCCGCCCCGGCTTCGACTGGCTCGGCGGCCTGGTCCTCGGCGGAGGGCTGACCGCAGTCGTCTACGCGGTCGGCCAGGGGCAGAGCTGGGGGTGGGCCGACGCCAAGACTCTCGGCTGGCTCGCCGCCGGCCTGGTCGCACTGGTCGCCTTCCTCTTCGTGGAGCGCTCCAGCGCCCACCCGATCCTGGATCTGAAGGTGCTCCGCCGACGCCCGGTCGCCCTGGTCCTCGTCAGCGGCGGACTCGCTCAGGCCGTCGCGTACACCATGCCGGGCATGGCGATCCTGCTCGCCCTCTACCCGCACATCCCAGGGGTCTCCGCCGGCCTGGGCTGGACCGCGCAGCACAATGCCCTGGTCAGCGTGACCTGGAACGTGGTGATGTTCGGTACGGGAATCGTCGCCAGCCGCCTCCTGCGCACGATCGACGCCCGCCTGCTCTGGTGGACGGGCCTGGCCCTGATGGCGGTCGGCTACGGCCTGGTGGGCTTCTTCCACGCCGACGAGACCCAGCTCATCCTCACCTCGTGCCTGGCCAACCTCGGCGCCGGTCTCGTCGTGGCGGGAGCCCCGGTGCTGGTCGTCGGTGTGGTCTCCAAAGACGAGCAAGGACTGGGCAGCGGCATGCTCAACATGCTCATCAACTTCTTCGGCGCCATCGTCACCGCGCTCTCGTTCGCCGCCCTCGCCACACACAGCACCGTCGTGGAGGGCACCGCCTTCTACCAGGACGGCGGCTACGCCTGGCTCTTCTGGACCGGCGCGCTGCTCACGGTGCTGACGCTGGCGATCTCACTGTTCATCCCGCCCCTGCGGGACCCTGCGGAAACCGACGCGGCCCACGTCGTCTGAACGCCCACGGCCGTCCCGCCATGCTCGCCCACAGAGTTGGACGAGCATGGCGGGGGAGCGACGTGATGAGCGGCGGGCGCTGCCTACTCGAAGCCGTCGTCCGACCGGCCGCGCGTCAGGCCCAGCGGTCGGCTGGCGTACGTCGGTAGCTGCGCACGACGTCCGCGTACGCCTTCGCGCTCGGCTTCGGACGGCGCCGGAACGTCACGCGGTCGACCTCGTGAAGCCCGAGCTGGGCCCCGTACCCGAAGATCCACTCGAAGTTGTCCAGAAGCGTCCAGTGGCAGTAGCCGAGGACGGGCGTGCCCGCGCCGACCTCGGCCGCGAGCCCGTGGACCGCGGCGGGAACGAAGGCGGCGCGCTGTGTGTCGTCCGAGGTCTGGATGCCGTGCTCGGTCACGAGGACCGGTACACCCGCCACCTCGTGGGCGTAGCGCACGGCGCCGGCGAGGGACTCGGGCGCGATGGCCGTGCCCATGCCGTTGAGCTCGCCGTCGGCCGTCACCTCGCCGTCGGGGCCGTGCACGATGCGCTCGTAGTTCTGTACGCCGATGAAGTCGTCGTCGCGGGCTTCGCGCAGCCAGTGCTCGTAGACCGCGGCGCGCTTCGCGTCCCGGCGTTCCTCGCCCCCGGGGAGCGCCACCTCGTCGGCGATGGCGATGGAGACGCCGACGGGCAGGTCGCCCCGGCGGGCCTTGATCGCGTCGCGGGCGGCGCGGTGGGCACGGGTGAACGCGGCCTGGAACTCGTCCTGCCGGTGGGCGGGGATGACGTTCGCGCTGGCGTAGGTGTCGCTTCCGGCGGCGCGTGCGGCGGCCGCGAGCATCTGCGTCTTGAGCGTCTCCGCCTCGGCCGGGAGCTTCGCGCCCGCCTGGAGCAGCTGCTCCAGGTTGGGTTCGTTGAGGGTGACGCCGTACGCGACGCGGTCGCCGAAGCGGGCCATGACCCGGTCGCACTGCTCGGCGAAGAGTGCCGGGGCGTCGGCTGCGGTCCAGGAACCGGCCGCCGCGAACCAGTGGGGTGCGGTGAAGTGACTGAACGTCACCAGGGGTGCCAGGCCACGTTCGAGGCAGCCGTCGACGTTGCGCTCGTAGTGGTCGAGGGCCTCGGCTGAGACGACACCCCGCTCGGGTTCGACGCGGGCCCACTCGACGGAGAACCGGAAGGCGTTGAGTCCGAGTCCGGCGGCCAGGTCGAGGTCCGTCTCCCACTGCTGGTAGCCCTGGCACGCCGGTCCGCTCGGCTCGCGGAACAGCGAGGGCGTCGTGTGCTCCAGGAACCAGGTGTCGCTGGCGCTGTTGTCGCCCTCGTTCTGATGCCCCGCGGTGGCGACGCCCCACAGGAAGGTGTCGGGCAGGCTGGTGTGTGTCATGTGTGCTCCTTGCACTGATCCGGTGATCCGGTGATCCGGTGAGAGGGCCGTCCTGAGCCGCTCCCGCGGGCGTCACCGTGCGGTTGTGGGAACGGGGCCCAGAAGGAGTGCCGGCCGGGTTCGATCTCCATGGGGTCCGTGCCCGGTAGTTCGACCAGTGCGGTGACGCCGGGTGGTACGAGGACGTCGACGTGCAGCGTGCCGCCCTCGCGATGCCATCCGACCTCGGCGCGGCCGTACGGCGTGTCGTGTGCGGCCCGGGCCCAGGTGAGGCCCCCTCCGGGAAGGGGACGGACCAGCAGCCGCCGATAGCCCGGCTCGGCGGGGGCCAGTCCGGCGACGGTGCGGTGGATCCAGTCGGCGACCGCGCCGAGCGCGTAGTGGTTGAAGGAGGTCATCTCGCCGGGGTTGACGCTGCCGTCGGGGAGCATGCTGTCCCAGCGTTCCCATACGGTGGTGGCGCCCATGTCGACCTGGCGGAGCCAGGAGGGGGCAGACCGTTGGGTCAGCAGTCGGTAGGCGGTGCCCACGTGCCCGGTGTCGGCCAGCGCGTCGCACACCAGGGGCGTGCCGAGGAAGCCGGTGCCGATGCGGTGCGCGCGCTCGGCCACCAGACCGGCCAGCCGACGTCCGGCCTCCGCGCGGTCGGCGTCGTCCTCCAGCAGCCGGAAGCACAGGGCGAGGGCGTAGGCGGTCTGGGTCTCCTCCGTCAGGCGCCCGCCCCCGGCGTGGAAACGGGCGATGAAGGCGTCGCGGACCGCGTCGGCCAGGGCGTGGTAGTGCCCGGAGTCGTCCTCGTTCTCCAAGACCCCGGCGGTGCGGGCCAGGAGCCGGGCGGAGTGCGCGAAGTACGCCGTGGCGACGAGGGTGGACGCCGTCATCGCGCGGCCGGGATCGTCTGCCGGGGCGGTCGGGTCCAGCCAGTCGCCGAACTGGAACCCCTCGCCCCAGATCCGGGCCGGCCCGGCGATCCGGTCGACGGCGTCGACCCAGGCACGCATCGAGGGGTACTGGGCGCGCAGCACCTCGGTGTCGCCGTAGCGCTCGTACAGCACCCAGGGGACCACGACGGCAGCGTCGCACCAACCGGCCATCGGCGGGTTGCCGGGCGGGACGGGCACCGGGGTGATCACCGGGATGTCGGGGCTGAACACCGGGGGTATGCGGCGTTCGTCGTCGCCCTGGTCGGCGGCGAGATCGCGCAGCCAGGAGCGCAGGAAGTCACGGACGTCGTAGAGGAAGGCGGCGGTGGGGGCGAAGACCTGGACGTCACCGGTCCAGCCGAGGCGCTCGTCGCGTTGCGGGCAGTCGGTGGGTACGTCGACGAAGTTGCCGCGCATCCCCCACACCACGTTCTCGTGCAGGCGGTTCAGGGAGTCGTCCGAGCAGGAGAACCAGCCCGTGCGGCGCAGGTCGCTGTGGAGCACGACGGCCGTGATGTCGGCGGGGTCGAGCTCGCCGGGCCAGCCCTCGACCTCGGCGTAGCGGAAGCCGTGGAAGGTGAAGCGGGGTTCCCACTCCTCGCCCGCCGGGTCGCCGCGCAGGACGTAGCGGTCGGTGGCGGTGGCGTGCCGCAGCGGACGGGTGCAGAGTTCGCCGTCCTCCAGGACCTCGGCATGGCGGAGGGTGACCGTGCGGCCGGCTTCGCCGCGGACGCGGATGCGCAGCCGTCCGACGAGGTTCTGGCCGAAGTCGAGGATGGTCCGGCTGGTGGGCGAGGTGGTCACGGAGACGGGTGCGAGGTGCTGGATGCGGCGCACCGGCGGGCTGTCGGCCGGGAAGAGGACGGTGGTGTCGAAGTCCAGGATCTCCACCGGCTGCCACGCCGAGTCGTCGAAGCCTGGTTCGCTGAAGCCGGCCTGTTCGCGGCGGGCGTCGTACTCCTCGCCCTCGTACAGGCCGGCGGTGAGTACGGGCCCGGGGCTCCAGCGCCAGCCGTCCCCGGTGCCCACGGTGTCGGCGGAGCCGTCGGTGTACTCCACGCGCAGTTCGGCGAGGAGGCCGGTGTGCTCGCCGTAGACGTCCCGGGTGCCGCCGTTGAATCCGAGCAGGCCCCGGTACCAGCCGTCGGCCAGATGGGCGCCCCAGGCGTTGCGGCCCTCGTGGACCAGGGCCGTGACGTCGAAGGACTGGTAGCGGTGGCGATGCCGGTAGCTCGTCCAGCCGGGGGCCAGGACGTGGTCGCCCACCACGGTTCCGTTGAGCTCCAGTTCGTAGACGCCGAGGGCGGTGACCAGGAGCCGCGCCGATCGCACTGCTGCCCGCGCGGTGAACTCGCCACGCAGCAGGGCGGCGGGACGTGCGCCGCTTTCCGTGGGGGCGGGCTCAGGGGGGCGGGGGCTGATGACGCGTGCGGCCGGGGTCCAGAGGTGGGGCATGGCGGCCATCATGCGACTAATGCCTAGTGAATGCTAGGTATTCAGGAGTGTGGCGTGTGTCACGAGGGCGGATGTGTGGGCAGGAGGGCATGTTCATGACGGTTTACGGCTCCGCCGGGCCGCGATCGCACTGTGCACCGCACCCCCGCCCGCCCACGCCACGCAGACAAGCCCGTCGGCGTCGTTCCCGGCGCCGCGCCCAGTACTGGTGCGGCGGGCTGCTCTGCGCCACCGTCGCCCTCGGCGGCTGGACGGCCGGCAACCGACGTGACGACAACACGGTCATCACCGGCATCGTGCGGCTCTGATCGTGACCACCGCGTTCCGGTCAAGGTGTCAGGCCCGGCCGGGTCAGCCCGTTCGGAACGGCTTCAAGGACGGCCAGTCGGTGAGGGGGCGTGGTTCTTGGAGGCGGCCTTTGCCGGAGCGGTCGCCGGCGGTGTGGACGAGCAGGTACTGGTCGCCGGAGAAGACCCAGAAGCGGTGGTCGTCGCGGGGATCGGGCAGGACTGCGTCGATCTTGTTGGTGAAGCGGTCAAGTCCGCCGAACGTCTTGCGCCACTGCGCGATCGGGGCGGGCCCGCTCACCCGCCGCGCCGACGCCGGGTCCGCACCCGTCTCGACGACCATGTACCGGCTGCCGGAGAACACCCAGAACCTGCCCCGCACACCCGGAACCGGCATCACCGCATCCAC
>NZ_JABWDV010000430.1 GCF_013362995.1 Streptomyces sp. TRM64462
CCGCCCGGCGCCCCACCAACAGGGCTGCCATCGGCAGCGCGACCACGATCGTCAGCGCACCCAGCGGCTGCACCACGCTCAGCGGCCCGTACGCCAGCGCCGCCACGTGCAGCAGCGCTCCGGCCCCGTTCAGCGCCACGGCACCCCACCAGGCGGGCCGGGCCGGCGGTGCGTACGCCCGGCCCGCCGCCGACGCCGCGACCCGTTCCTGGACGATCGCCCCGGGCGCGTACGCGACCGCGGAGACCAGCGACAACAGGACGGACAGGGCAGCGGGTTCATGCCTCCACGATGACTCCGGCGATCTTCCACGTCGTCGTCCCCCGGTACGGGTCCGGTCCTACTGCCGTCGCAGTACGGGAGTACGGGAGTACGGCAGCACCGCCGCTGCCGTACGGGATGGCGCACGCGGCCGCTACCGTGGTCCCGCCGGGGCGGGGCGCCCAGGGGCGACGGCAGGGGAGGAGCGGCGCGGTGGACGCGGAGGCACGGGGGCTCACGGACGGCGACCTGGAGACCGTCACCGGCATCGGCGGCTTCTTCGCGCTGCGCACCGCGCCCCCTGCCCCCGGCGCGTACGTCCCCCTCGCCCGCGTGTACGCCGGGGACCACGCGCCCCTCACCGCCCGCGTCACGCGGGTCGGGGAGCGGCTGCGCGCCCCCGAGTACCGGGTCGCGGCGTCCGTCGCCCAGCTCGGGCTCGCCGCGCGCCTCTGGTCGGTCACCCTCGGGCCCGCCGCCCTGTACGGCGTGTTCCCCGACGTCACGCCCGGGCGGCTGTACTGGGACCCGGCCCGCAGCGCACCCGACGACCTGTGGTGGGACGGCCGCGCGACCCGCCCCGGCACCCCGGAGGAGCTGCGGGACGCCGTCCAGTACGGCCACCTCGCGCCGCTCGCCGACGCCCTGCGCGCGGCAGGACCCGTGTCGGCGCGGCTCCTGTGGGGCAACGCCGGCTCCGCGCTGGCGGGCGCCGTCCGGGAACTCACCCGCTGGGCGCACCGCACCGGCCGCCCCGAAGCCGCCGCGCGCGGCGCCGGCCTGGCCGCCGCCCTGCTCGACCACCCCGACCTGTCGGGCACCCTCCAGGGCCCCGCGCTGCGCCGCCGCACCTGCTGCCTCTACTACCGCTGCCCCGGCGGAGGCCTGTGCGGCGACTGCGTCTTCGACCACCCGCCCCACCGCTCCGCGCCCACCCGGTGACCGCGCCCGGCGTCCACCCGCGAAGACGCCGCGCGCCCCGCCCCCGCGCCACCCCGGGCCCACCCCGCGGCGTCCGGGTTTGGCGGCGCGGCCCTCCGCTCCGTAAAGTCTCACTTTTGAAACGTGGCAAACGGATGATCGAGGAACGGCAACGGCCATGACGGTGACAGAAGACAACCACGCGTACGGGCCGGGCATCGACCCCGAGCGTCTGGCCGTCTGCCTGAGCGTGCTCGAGGAGCTCGACAAGCTGGAGATCGACCACCCCGACGCGATCGCCGTACGGCGCGCCACGGCCGGGATCTACCGGACCGTCAAGCAGCGCCGCCGCCAGGAGCGGCGGGCCGCCAAGACGGCGCACGACAGGGCGGTCACCGAGGCCACGGCGACCGGCTCCGCCGAGCGCATCGACGACGAGACGCAGGGCCTGCTGCCCAGCTCCTCCGCCGCCGGCGAGATCGCGGGGATACTCCAGCGCCCCCGCTCCTGCTACATCTGCAAGAACCGGTACGTCCAGGTCGACGCGTTCTACCACCAGCTGTGCCCGGCGTGCGCCGTCGAGAACCGCGCCCGCCGCGACGCCCGCACCGACCTGACCGGGCGGCGCGCGCTGCTCACCGGCGGCCGCGCCAAGATCGGCATGTACATCGCGCTGCGGCTGCTCCGCGACGGCGCCCACACCACGATCACCACCCGCTTCCCGAACGACGCGATCCGCCGCTTCAAGGCCCAGCCCGACAGCGACGACTGGATCCACCGGCTGAAGATCGTCGGGATCGACCTGCGCGACCCCGCCCAGGTCGTCGCACTCGCGGACTCCGTCGCCGCGGCGGGCCCGCTCGACATCCTGATCAACAACGCCGCGCAGACCGTACGCCGCTCCCGCAACGCGTACAGCGAGCTGGTCTCCGCCGAGGCGGCCCCGCTGCCCGCGGGCGAACTGCCGGCCGCCGAGGTCATCGGCACGTTCGGAAGCGGCGCCGTGGAGTCCATGGCCGCCCTGCCGTCCGCGCGCAGCGGCGACGGGCTGACCGCGCAGGAGGTCACCGACCTCGCCCTCGTCAGCGGCTCCGCGACGCCCGCGCGGATCGCCGCAGGCACCGCCATCGACGCGGGTGGCCTGGTGCCCGACCTGGCGTCCACCAACAGCTGGATCCAGACCGTCGACGAGGTCGACCCGGTGGAGCTCCTCGAAGTCCAGCTGTGCAACTCGACCGCCCCGTTCATCCTCATCAGCCGGCTGCGGGCGGCGATGGCCGCCTCCCCGGCACGGCGGAAGTACATCGTGAACGTCTCCGCCATGGAGGGCGTCTTCAGCCGCGGCTACAAGGGCGCGGGCCACCCGCACACCAACATGGCCAAGGCCGCGCTCAACATGCTGACGCGCACCAGCGGCCAGGAGATGTTCGAGAGCGACCGCATCCTGATGACGGCGGTCGACACCGGCTGGATCACCGACGAGCGTCCGCACCCGGACAAGATGCGGCTCGCCGAAGCCGGCTTCCACGCCCCTCTCGACCTCGTCGACGGCGCCGCCCGCGTCTACGACCCCGTCGTACGCGGAGAGGCCGGCGAGGACCTGTACGGCTGCTTCCTCAAGGACTACGCGCCCGGCAAGTGGTGAACCGGAGCCTCCCGAAAGCGTGTTGACGACACGGAGTGCCCGTTATGGGGCACTCCGGGTCACTCTGGCCGGAACCCGATGGTGTGACGCGTTCCATCGAGCGGCGCCGCGCTCATTTGGTTAGTCTGGAGCGAACGGTCGGCCGAACGGGACCCACGAAACTCCCTCGGGCCGGCCACGGGACTGGCCTGCCACCAAGGCCGCGGTCCCGCCCGGTTACCGGCGCCACCGCGACCGAACGGCAGATATGTCCCCATAGGTTCGCGACACGGAGGAGTGCGCGGTGACAACAGAATCGACGACGCGGGAGCAGAGCCCCGCGGATCCGGCGGAACGGTCCACCCGTTCGGACGAGCTCGGCAGCCTGGAGGTCTGGGCCCGTTCGGCCCCGATCCGGCTGGCCGGCTACGAGGACGACCTCGCCGAGCCGCACATCCTGCCCAGCGTGGACTGACCTCACGCCTTCTGTCTCGTGCCCTCCGCCGGCTTCGGCGGAGGGCACGAGGGCTGTCCGCCCGGCGCCGACACGGGAGAGCGCACCCGGTGGACCGCCGGAGAGGGCAGGCGAGCGGGCCGAACGTCATCGGCATCCGTTCGGCCCGTCCCACCGCCGCCGCAACGTAGCCGAGCCCGGCCGGGCCCCACCAGCTTTACCCAGAGCTTCACCATCGCGGGGCTTCCGTGTCGCCCGGCGCCGCCGGTTCGAGGCGCGTCGGCGGCAGGAACTCGCGGACCAGCGTGCGGTGCCACCAGGCGCCCGTGGACCGCAGCTCCCGCCAGGTCGTGAAGCGGTAGCGGTACAGCCGCGCTCTGACCATCGCCGGCGGGGCGTCCGGGAACGGGTTGTGGCGCAGCAGCCGCAGCGTGTCCCGGTCGTTGTCCAGGAGCCGCGCCACGAACGGGCCGAACCAGTCCGCCGCGTACACCGGTGAGATCGCCGCGAACCACATCAGCCAGTCGAGCCGCAGATGGTACGGCGCGTACTGGCGCGGCAGCCGCCGTACGTCACCGGGCTTGCCCTTGAACTCGTACTCCTTCCACACGGTCCCGGAGTGGAGCACCGGATCGGCCGTGCCCTGGACGACCACCTCGTGCCGCACCCGGCCGACGGTGCCGAACGCGCCGTAGGTGTTGACCAGGTGCAGCGGGTCGAAGGAGCGGTTCATGGTCTGCTGGCGGGAGAGCAGGTTGCGGGCCGGGCGCACGCTGAGCGCCAGGACCAGGGCGGCCACGGCGGCGACGAGGACGCCGTACCAGAGCGGCGGGTCGGGCAGGTCGGGCGCGGTGGTGAACAGGGTGCCGTCCACGGCGGACAGGGCGAGCACGATCGTCACCCAGTTCAGCCAGGCGAAGTTGCCGGACAGCACCAGCCACAGCTGGGTGACGACGATGACCCCGGCCGCGACCGTCGCCACCGGCTGCGGTGTGAACAGCAGCACCGGGACGACCAGCTGGGTCGCGTGGTTGGCGGCCACCTCCACGCGGTGGAGCGGACGCGGCAGGTGGTGGAAGAACCAGCTCAGCGGGTTGGGCATCGGCTGGGTCTCGTGGTGGTAGTACAGGCAGGTCAGATTGCGCCAGCATGCGTCACCGCGCAGCTTGATCAGGCCGGCCCCGAACTCGACGCGGAACAGCAGCCAGCGCAGCAGCCACATCAGCAGCACGGGAGGCGCCGTGCGCTCGTTGCCGAGGAAGATCGCCAGGAAGCCGGCCTCCAGGAGCAGCGACTCCCAGCCGAAGCCGTACCAGGTCTGGCCGACGTTCACGATCGACAGGTACAGGCCCCACAGCACCGCCCACATCAGCATCGCCACGGCGAGCGGCACGGCGTCCCCCGCGCCCGCGGCCAGGGCCAGCGCCAGCGCCGCCCCGCCCCAGGCGCACAGCGCGAAGAACCGGTCGGAGTAGTGCCACTGGAACAGGCTCGGCGCCCGCCGTGCCGGGACCCGCCGCACGAAGTCGGGGACCGGCAGCATGCCGCGCGCGCCGATCAACGCCCGGAACTGGAGGGCGGCACACAGGAACGCCACCAGGTAGACCACGGCGAGCGCCCGCTGGAAGAGCAGACGTCCCAGCCAGTAGTCCGATGAGGCGAACCAGCTGAACCACTCCATCACCTCCAGTATCAGTCGAGGCCGCGCCCCCGGGCGATGGCGCGGAGCGTCCGGCCGAGCCGGCGCGCGTACCAGCGCTGGAGCACGGGGACGAGCGGCCCGGCGGCCCGGCTGTACCAGCGGGCGGGGCGGCTGAAGGCGGTGACCGTGAACCAGACGGAGCCGTCGGGGCGCAGGTCCACGACGAACGACTCCTCACCGCGCTCGGGGTGGCCCTGGAGCGTGCCGTACGCGAAGCCGGTGCGGTTCTCCTCGTACGCCGTCCAGACCACCTCGCACGGGACGCCGTACTCGACCGGACCCGCGCCCACGGCGACCGTGAGCCGTACGCCGGGTACGGCGCGGACGGCCTCGGCGTGGACCCTGGCCCCCGACGCGCGGTGCATCCGCCAGGTGGTGACGGCCGCGCCGGCCGCCTGGAACGCGTCCCGGCCGTGGCCGATGAGCGCGCTGTGGCGGAGGTGGTGGTAGCCGGCCGGGAGCTCGGGGGAGCGGGTGGCGCCGACGTCGGGGTACGAGAAGGTGACGCCGGGGCGGCTGGTGCGGCTGGTGCGGCCGGGGCGGCCACGGCGGTCGGTGCCGGTGAGGCTGCGGGTGAGGCGGGTCATGCGGGGATCTCCTCGGGTGCGGGAGCCGGCGTGCCGGCGCGGTGCCCGGCGCCGGTCAGGCGGCGCCAGGCGAGTACGGAGCAGAGGGCGAAGCCCAGGGCGTTGGCCAGGCCGTGGGTGGCCGCCATCCAGGTGAGGTTCGGATGGGGGATTCCGGTCGCCTCGCCGAGTGCCCAGCTCAGCGCGAGCAGCATCGTCGCGACGAGGACGCCGGCCGAGACGGCGAACAGGGCGCGGGTCAGCCGGTCGCGGCCGCGGGGCAGCACGTCCTGCCACGTGACCAGGGCGACGGCCCACATCCCCGCGGTGAGGACGACGGCCCCCGCCAGTTCGGCCCAGTCGTCGACGAAGTAGCCGAGCAGGACGAGGAAGGTGCCGAGCGGGACGCTCAGCGCGGCGAAGGCCGCCGCGGGACGGCCGGGCGCGGCGCTCCGCACCAGGCCCGCGACCAGCGCCGCGGCGAATCCGGCGAAGTGGAAGTGCGGCACGGTCAGGTCGAGGATGCCGAGGTCGAAGCCGAACAGCTCGTGCCCCCACCGTTCGGCGACCAGCGCGGTGGCGGCGACGGACGGGCTGACCAGGGCCGTCAGCACGGCCACGTCGGCGGGCGCTAGCGACCGGGTCCTGGCCAGGCGGCGCGGCGCGGCGAGCGCCAGGAGCAGCGTGCCGAGCGCGTAGCAGGCGGCCAGGGCGGTCGCGAGGGCGCCGCGCGGCAGCCACAGGGACACCGCGCCGGGTACGGCGCACAGCGGCCACAGCACCCGGACGGGCGCGGCCTCCGGGGCGTCCATGAGGCGCAGTCCCATCGGCACGATCACCAGCATTCCGAGCATCACGATCAGATCGACCAGGACGGACATCGCGACCCTGCCCCCTCTCACCTGCACGTTGAACGCGTTCAAATCGGTTGGGTGGAGCGTAGCGCTCGCAGTTGAACATGTTCAAGTCCGGATTTTCGGGGGCTGTGAGCCCTTTTCTTCCGGTTGCGGTGCACTGCGCCGTCCGGCAGAGATGGAGGGGACTTGTCCGGTAACTCCGTGGAAAGGATGGGAGATCCGCGTGCGCCCACCCACACGCCGCCGCTCCGGCGCTCTCGCCGCCGCCCTGGCCGCCGCCGGACTGCTCGCGGCGGGCTGCGGCGGCGACGGCACCCCGTCCGAGGCCGCGGGGACGCCGGAGGGGGAGCGGACGATTCTCCTCCAGGCGGCCGCGGCCACCGGCCCGGACCCGTTCACGGCCTCCACGTCCCTCACCGCCGACGTCGCCCAGCCGCGCCGGGCCTCCGCCGGCACCTCGCCCCCGTCGCCCGCCGTGCCCCCGCCGCCCATGACCGGCGCCGCCGGGCCTCCGCTGCGTACCGTCGACGGCGCGACGCCCGGCCTGTACGGCGGCACGCAGTCCCTGCCCAGCTGCGACGTCGACCAGCAGGCACGGTTCCTCACCGCCGACCGGGCCAAGGCCGACGCCTTCGCCGAGGCCGCCGGCGTCACCCCCGGCGGGCTGGCCGACTGGCTGCGCGGCCTCACGCCCGTGATGCTGCGCGCCGACACGCGCGTGACCGGCCACGGCTACCGCGACGGCGCGGCGACCCCGTACCAGGCCGTCCTCCAGGCGGGCACCGCCGTCCTGGTCGACGCGTACGGCGCCCCCCGGGTGCGCTGCGCCTGCGGCAACCCGATCCGCACCCCGGACGACGACCGGCACCCGGCGGCGCAGCGGGGGCGGCCCTGGGAGGGCTACCGCCCCGACCGCGTCGTGGTCGTGACCCCGACGCAGCGGGCGCTCGACAGCCTGATCCTCGTGAACGTCCTGAACGACACCTGGCTGGAGCGGAAGGTCGGCACGCGCGGCGAGCAGGACCGCACGCCCGAAGTGCCCCCGGCGTACGACCCCGGGGAGCGCCACGTGGCCGAGCGCGCCGTCCCGGACGCCCTCCGCCCGGCCGCACCCCCGCCGGACGTGGGCCTTCCAGACGGCGGCATCCGCGACGGCACCGTCCCCGACGGTGGCATGCCCGACGGTGCGGAATCCGGCGAAGGTATCCCCGAGGAGACCGTGCCCGACGGCCCGCCTCAGGAACCCGCGAGCTTCGACATGTGACCGGCCGTGACCGGCCGTGACCGGCCGCCTCTTCCGTAAGACGCCCCGCGACCCGATAAAAGGTCGATAAAACAGACAAATGATGGCAGAGTGGCTCCATGGTTGATCCGGCAGCGGATGCCCTGTCGCTCCCCGAGGACTGGCCCGCCCACCCGGATCAGAGTCTGTCCCTGAACCGCATGGGCAGCTTCGACTGGGACCTCGACACCGGGCTGATGCACATGGACGAGGTCGCACTCGACGTGTTCCAGGTGGAGCCCGCCGAGTACGACGGGAGGCCGGAGAGCCTTGCCCGGAACGTGCCGCCCAGCGAGTCCGTACGACTCGACGCCATGGTCACGCAGGCCCTCAAGAACGGCAGCACGCACTACGGCGCCTACTTCCGCATCCGCACCCGCGAAGGCGGCCTGCGCTGGACCCACACGCAGGGCTTCATCCGCCGTGACGAGACCGGGCGGCCCCGCCGCATCATCGGCATCGTCCGTGACGCGACCCAGGAACTGGCCGAGTCCACGGCCCGCCTGGAGGTCGACGCCGAGCGGCGCCGGCAGACCAGCGTGGTCGAGTCCACCACCGCCGCCCTCGCCCACGCCCGCACCGTCCAGGACGTCATCGACGTCCTGAAGGACTCGCACGGACTCGAACACCTCGGCGCGACGAGCGTCGTCATGGGCCTCCTCGAAGCCGGCCGTATCCACCTCGTCGCCGACGGGCCCGAGGGCTCCTTCGTGCCCGGTACCCGCTACACGCGCGTGGACGACGAGTACCCGATGAGCGAGGTCGTACGGACCCTCGCCCCGCGCTTCATCGAGTCCGCCGAGGACTTCGCGCGCTCCTACCCGCTCCTGTGGCCCCACATCAGCGGCCTCGGCATCACTTCCGCCGCCTACCTGCCGCTGATCGCCCAGGCCCGCCCCATCGGCGCGCTCGGCCTGCTCTACAGCGACAAGTACGGCTTCACCACCGACGACCGCAACGTCCTCGTCGCCCTCGGCAGCAGCATCGCCCAGAGCCTCCAGCGGGCCATGCTCTTCGAGCAGGAGCACGATCTCGCCGAGGGCCTCCAGCAGGCGATGCTGCCCCGCCGGATCCCCGAGGTCCCCGGCGCGCAGGTCGCCGTCCGCTACCGGTCGGCCCGGCTCGGCCGGGACATCGGCGGCGACTGGTACGACGTCATCCCGCTGCCCGGGGGCCGGGTCGGCGCCGTCATCGGGGACGTCCAGGGCCACGACACGCACGCCGCCGCCGTCATGGGCCAGCTCCGCATCGTGCTGCGCGCGTACGCCGCCGAGGGCCACACCCCGGCCACCGTCATGGCCCGGGCCTCGGTGTTCCTCCGCGAACTCGACACGGACCGCTTCGCCACCTGCACCTACATGGAGGTCGACCTGGCATCCGGCGTCGTCCAGGTCGTACGGGCCGGCCATGTGGACCCGCTGCTGCGTGACGCCGACGGGAACTGCCGGCGTGTGCCCGTGCAGGGCGCCCTGCCGCTCGGCCTGTCCGCCGAGTTCGGCGCGCTCGACTACCCCGTCAGCGTCATCGAACTCGACCCGGGCCAGACCCTGCTCCTCTATACGGACGGGCTGGTCGAACAGCCCGGGGCCGACCTCGACGAGGGCATGCAGTGGCTCACCGCCCTCGTCCGCAACGGCCCCAGCGACCTCCACCTGCTCGCCGACCACCTGTGCGACGTGGTGGACGAGCGCGGCGGCGACGACGACGTGGCGATCCTGCTGCTGCGCCGCCGCGGCGGCTACACGCCACAGGCCGGCGGCCGCCTCCAGCAGCACGTGGCGCAGAGCGACCCCGAGGCGCTGCGCTCCGCCCGCCACATGATCCGCGCCGCCGTACGCGCCTGGGGCGCGCGCGAGCGGGCCGACGAGATCGAACTGGCCGCCGACGAGCTGATCACCAACGCCCTGCTCCACACCGACGGCGGCGCCGTCGTCACGCTGCGGATGCTCACCGGACCCGAACGGAGGCTGCGCGTCGAGGTGGAGGACCGCTCCAGCGTGCTGCCGCGCCGCCGCGAGGCCGGCGAGGAGGGCGTGTCCGGGCGCGGACTGCTGCTGGTGGACCGGCTGGCCGAGGTCTGGGGCGTCGAGTCACGCGGCAGCGGCAAGTGCGTGTGGTGCGAGTTCGGCCTGCCCGAGCGACCGGTGGACGGCGGAGACATCCGACCAGTGGGCGGCCCGGGTACCAGCCAAGGCGGGAAATTCCGGCGGTCGCAGGAGGGTTGACGTCCGGCACCCCTCCGATCAATAGTGCGGGGGTGCCGGACCGCTGTGGCCGCGGAGGAGAGGCGACCACACGGCCGGCGACGAGCGACGGGCGCCCGGCGACGGCCGGCGACGGGCGACGACGGGCGGCGAGGAGCGGCGGACCGGGGACGGGCGGCGACGGACCAGGGACGGGCCGCGGCGGACCAGGGACGGGCCGCGGCGGACCAGGGACGGGCGGCGGACCGGCGACGAGCGGCGGACCGGGGACGGGGGAGCGGTATGCGGCGGCGCGTGCTGGGGCGGAGCGGCGTCACGGTCACCGAGCTGGCCTTCGGCACCGGCGCCCTCGGCAATCTCTACACGCCCGTCCCGCCCGACACGGCGGCCGCCGCCGTCGACGCCGCCTGGGACGCCGGCATCCGCCACTTCGACACGGCACCCCACTACGGCCTCGGCCTCGCCGAACGCCGCATCGGCGAGGCCCTGCGCGCCCGCCCCCGCGACGCGTACACGCTCGCCACCAAGGCGGGCCGGCTCCTCGAACCCCTGCCCCACCCCTCCGGCGACGACCTGGCCCACGGCTTCGCCGTCCCCGCCACGCACCGCCGCGTCTGGGACTTCAGCGGCGACGGCGTACGGCGCTCCATCGAGCAGAGCCTGGAGCGGCTCGGCCTCGACCGCGTCGACCTCGTCCACCTCCACGACCCCGACGACCACGAGGAAGCCGCCTTCCGCGACGCCTACCCGGCCCTGGAACGGCTCCGCTCCGAAGGCGTCGTCCGCGCCATCGGCGCCGGCATGAACCAGACGGCCATGCTGACCCGCTTCCTCCGCGACACCGACGTCGACACCGTCCTGTGTGCCGGCCGCCTCACCCTCCTCGACCAGTCCGCACTCGACACGCTCCTGCCCGAGGCGGCCGCGCGCGGCAGGAGCGTCCTCGTCGGCGGCGTCCTCAACTCCGGGCTCCTCGCCGACCCGCGCCCCGGCGCCCGCTACGACTACCGGGCCGCGCCGCCCGCCCTCGTCGAACGGGCCCTGCGCCTCAAGGCCGTCGCCGCACGCCACGGCGTACCGCTGCGCGCGGCGGCCCTGGCCTACCCGCTCCGGCACCCCGCCGTCGCGGCGGTCCTGCTGGGCGGCCGCTCCGCCGACGAGCTGCGGGACGCGGTCGCCCAGCTGGACCGGCCGGTCCCCGAGGCCCTGTGGGACGACCTGAAGGCGGAGGGCCTGCTGCGGTGACGGGCGGCATCGTCGACGCCCACCACCACGTGTGGGACCTCGCCGTCCGCGACCAGGCCTGGATCAGCGGGCCCGCCCTCGCCCCGCTGCGGCGCACCTTCACGCTCGACGACCTCGCCCCGTACGCCCGCGCCGCAGGCGTCCGCGCCACCGTCCTCGTCCAGACCGTCACCGTCCCCGACGAGACCCCCGAACTCCTCGCCCTCGCCGACCGCCGCCACCCGCTCCCCGCCGCCGTCGTCGGCTGGACCGACCTCACCGCGCCCGGCGTCACCGACGCCCTCGCCGCCCTCCGCGCCCTCCCCGGCGGCCGGCGCCTGGCCGGCGTCCGCCACCAGGTACAGGACGAACCCGACCCGGCGTGGCTGCTCCGCCCCGACGTGCTGCGCGGCCTCGCCGCCGTCGCGGACGCCGGGCTCGTGTACGACCTGGTGGTACGGCCCCACCAGCTCGCCGCCGCCACCCGGGCCGCCGCCCTGCTGCCCGGCCTGACGTTCGTCCTCGACCACCTGGGCAAACCGCCCGTCGCCACCGGCGGCATCGCCCACTGGGCGCGCCGCGTCCGCGCGCTCGCCGCCCTTCCCAACACCGTCTGCAAGCTCTCCGGCCTGGTCACCGAGGCCGCCCCGGGCCACTGGACCGCGGCCGACCTGATCCCGTACGCCGACACCGTCCTCGACGCCTTCGGGCCCGACCGGCTGATGTTCGGCTCCGACTGGCCCGTGTGCCTCGTCGCCGCCGGTTACGGCGAGGTCGTCGCCACCGCCAGGACGCTCACGAACGGGCTCACCGACGCCGAACGCCACGCCGTGTTCGCCGGCACCGCCACGCGCGTGTACGGCCTGTGACCCGCTGCTGAGGCGGGCGGCGGCGTCCTGCGGCACGCTGGAACCATGCCCGAACTCCCCGAGGTCGAGGCGCTCCGCGAGTTCCTCGACGTCCACCTCACGGGCAAGGAGATCGCCCGCGTCCTGCCCGTCGCCGTCAGCGTCCTCAAGACGTACGACCCTCCCCTCACCGCCCTCGACGGCGCGGCCGTCACGGCCGTCGACCGGCACGGCAAGTTCCTCGACATCGGCGCGGGCGGCCTCCACCTGCTGATCCACCTGGCCCGCGCCGGCTGGCTCCAGTGGCGGGACGTCCTCCCGTCCGGGCCGCCCCGCTCCGGCAAGGGGCCGCTCGCCCTGCGGGTGGCGCTGAGCGGAGGCGACGGCTTCGACCTGACCGAGGCCGGCACCACGAAACGGCTCGCCGTCCACCTCGTCCACGACCCGGCCGACGTCGAGGGTGTCGCCCGCCTGGGCCCCGACCCGCTCGCCGGCGCCTTCACGCGCGAGGCGTTCGCGGCGCTGCTCGCGGGGGAGCGGCGGCAGATCAAGGGCGCCCTGCGGGACCAGCGCCTCATCGCCGGCATCGGCAACGCGTACAGCGACGAGATCCTGCACGCCGCCCGCATGTCACCGTACAAACCCGTGCAGAACCTCACCGACGAAGAGATCACCGCCCTGTACGAGGCCCTGCGGACCACCCTCGGCGGCGCCGTCGCCCGCGCGCACGGCATGGAGGCGGGGAAGCTCAAGGCCGAGAAGAAGAGCGGGCTCCGCGTCCACGGCCGCACCGGCGAACCGTGCCCGGTCTGCGGCGACACCATCCGCGAGGTGTCGTTCAGCGACTCGTCCCTGCAGTACTGCCCGACGTGCCAGACCGGCGGGAAACCCCTCGCCGACCGCCGCCTGTCCCGCCTCCTGAAGTAACGCCCAAGACAGGGCGGGCCCACCTACCGCTCAGTGGCGCAACGACACCAGCCACGTCCGCACCCGGCAGCCACGCGGAGCCGGGCGGGGCGACCACGGTGGCGACGGCGGCGGCGTCAGCGGCGCGCGCCCGGTGAGCTGCGCCAGCGTGGCCGTCACCTCCCCGAACTCCGCCAGGCGCAGCGCACAGGGCGGGCAGCCGGCGACGTGCCGCTCGCAGCACAGGGCGTCGTACGGCTCCAGGACGCCCAGCGCGTAGGCGCCCACCGCGTCGTGCCGCTCCGCCGCGCCCGCCGCCCGCACCATCCGTCCCTCGCTCCCGTCCGCTGTCGCCTCCCTCCCGCTCCTACGTACGGGATCCGCTTCTCGCTCAACGGGGCCCCGCCTACACTCCGCAGCATGCTGCGCGTACTGGCCGTCGACGACGAGGCGCCCGCCCTCGAGGAACTGCTCTACCTGCTGCGCTCCGACCCCCGGGTGCGCAGCGCGGAGGGCGCCACCGACGCGACCGAGGCGCTGCGCCGTATCGGCCGGGCCCTGGAGGCGGGCCCGGACGGCGATGACGCCATCGACGTCGTCTTCCTCGACATCCACATGGCCGGGCTCACCGGCCTCGACGTGGCCCGGCTGCTCGCCGGGTTCGCCAGGCCGCCGCTCGTCGTGTTCGTCACCGCCCACGAGGGCTTCGCGGTCCAGGCGTTCGACCTCAAGGCCGTCGACTACCTCCTGAAGCCGGTCCGCAGGGAGCGGCTCGCGGAGGCCGTGCGCCGGGTCAGCGATCTGGCCGAGCCCGCGCCCACCGGGACCGTCGCCGAGCAGATCCCCGTCGAGCTGGGCGGCGTCACCCGGTTCGTGCCCGTCGACGACATCGCGTACGTGGAGGCGCAGGGCGACTACGCGCGCCTGCACACCGACGACGGCAGCCACCTGGTCCGCATCCCGCTGTCCACGCTGGAGGAGCGGTGGGCGGCGCGCGGATTCGTCCGGATCCACCGCAGCCACCTCGTCGCGCTGGGCCGTATCGACGAACTGCGCCTCGACGGCGGCGCCACCACCGTGCGCGTCGGCAGCGCCGAGCTGTCCGTCAGCCGCCGGCACGCCCGCCAGCTGCGCGAGCTGCTGATGCGGCACGTGCGCGGCTGACCGCTCGACGCGCGGGACGTGCCGTTCGGCGACGGCTGGTCCGTACCGCGCCGGTGGGGCCGCGCCGCCGCGCCTACCCTTGATCATCGAGGGGGTGCAGGACCGGTGCCGGAATCGCAGTCGGAGCAGTCGGAGCAGTCGCAGCGGGCGCAGCAGTCGCAGCAGTCGCAGTCGGAGACCGAAGCGCTGTTGCGCGCCCTGCGCGCCCTCCCGGACCCGCGCCCCTCCGGTCCGGAGGACGTCGCGGCGCTGCTCGCCGGGGCCAGGAGCGTCGCCGGGCGCTGGGCCGACGTGCTGGACGAGATCCGCGAGGGCGCCCACGGGTTCGTCGGGCCGCGCGCCGCCGCGGCCCTTGAGCTGGCGTTCCGGCGGGCCGAGGAGTCGTACGTGGAGCTGGAGATCGCCCTGGGCGACGTCATCCGCGCGGGCGTGCGGCCACCCGACAGTCCGGTATGAAAATCGGGCTACCTGTGCCCGGGGTCTCTGCGTAAACTCCACACCCCCGAAGTGCACAGCCCGCACTCCGCACCCCGAGCCACCGAAGCCACCCGCGACCCACCCCGGACGTCCATGTCGCCAGAGCCGCAGCAGCAGCCCCGCCCCCGGCGCGAGACCGTCACCGGAGTGCCCCGCTCCGCCCGCCGTCCGCCCGGCCACGCGCCGGCCCGCTCCGAGATCAGCGAGCAGACCACGCTCGGCCACACCTACGTCCGCTCCCTGATGCGCAGCCAGCTCCGTGCCGCGCTCTCCGCGCTCGCCACCCTCGCCCTGCTCGTCGGCTCCCTCCCGCTGCTCCTCGCCCTCCCCGGCGCGCTGGCCTCCGAAGGCCCCGCCCTGTCCGCCGAGCCGTTCGTGTGGGCGGCGCTCGGCGTGGCCGTCCACCCCGTGATGTGGCTCGTCGCCCGCTGGTACGTGCGCCGCGCCGAACGCAACGAGCGCGACTTCACGCGCCTCGTCGAAGGCCGGTGAACCGGGGCCCGTGAACCAGACCTACGCGGTGGCGGCGGTCACCGCCGTCGTCCTCGCCACCGTCCTCATCGGCTCCCTCGGCCTGCGCATCTCCCGCACGACCTCCGACTTCTACGTCGCGTCCCGCACCGTCGGGCCCCGCCTCAACGCCGCCGCCATCAGCGGCGAGTACCTCTCCGCCGCCTCCTTCCTCGGCATCGCGGGCCTCGTCCTCCTCCAGGGCCCCGACATGCTCTGGTACCCCGTCGGCTACACCGCCGGATACCTCGTCCTGCTCGTCCTCGTCGCCGCCCCGCTGCGCCGCTCCGGCGCGTACACGCTGTCCGACTTTGCCGAGGCCCGCCTGGAGTCACCGCAGGTCCGCCGGCTCTCCAGCCTGTTCGTCGTCGGCATCGGCTGGCTCTACCTGCTGCCGCAGCTCCAGGGCGCCGGGCTCACACTGGAGATCCTCACCGGCGCCCCCGACTGNNGGGCTCCTCGTCGCCCTCGTCGTCACCGGCGCCGTCGCCGCCGGCGGGATGCGCAGCATCACCTTCGTGCAGGCCTTCCAGTACTGGCTGAAGCTCACCGCGCTGCTCGTGCCCGCGCTGTTCCTCGTCACCGCCTGGCTCGCCGACGACGCGCCGCGCGCCCGCTTCGACGCCCCGGCCGTGTTCCGCGAGCACACCGCCGTACGCCTCGCCGACACCGTCCGCATCGCCGTCGACGCGCCGCTGACCGTCACCGTCACCGGCCGTGTCGACTCCACCCCGTACGAAGGGCAGCGGATCACCCTCGACGAGGGCACCCACCGCGTCGACGCCGGAACCACCCTCGCCTTCCCGCCGGGCGCCCACGTTCCCGAACGCACCGGAGCGGCCGGCGACGACCCCGGCACCGCCGACCCGCTCGGCTGGTCGCGCTCCCTCACCGGCGACCGCGACGGCCACCAGCTCTACGCCACGTACGGGCTGATCCTCGCGACCTTCCTCGGCACCATGGGCCTGCCCCACGTCGCCGTACGCTTCTACACCAGCCCCAACGGCCGCACCGCGCGCCGCACCACCCTCGTCGTCCTCGGCCTCGTCGGCGCCTTCTACCTGCTGCCGCCCCTGTACGGCGCGCTCGGCCGGATCTACACGCCCGAACTCGCGCTCGCCGGCGCCGCCGACGCCGCCGTGCTCGTCCTGCCGGACCGGCTCGTCGGCGGCCTCACCGGCGACCTGCTCGGCGCGCTGCTCGCGGGCGGCGCCTTCGCGGCGTTCCTGTCGACCGCGTCCGGACTCACCATGTCGGTGGCCGGGGTCCTCACGCAGGACGTGCTGCCGTCACGCGGGGTGCGGCACTTCCGGCTGGCGACGCCGGTCGCCATGGCCGTGCCGCTGGGCATGAGCGTCGTCGCCACCAAAGTGCCCGTCGCGGACGCGGTGGGCCTGGCGTTCGCCGTGTCGGCGTCGTCCTTCTGCCCCCTGCTGGTGCTCGGCATATGGTGGCGCGGCCTCACCCCGCCCGGCGCCGTCGCCGGGCTGCTCACCGGGGGCGGCGCCGCGCTCACCGCCGTCATGGCGACCCGCGCCGGACTCGCCCCCGACGGCTGGCCGCACACCCTCATGGCCTGGCCCGCCGTCTGGTCCGTGCCGCTCGGCTTCCTCACCATGGTCGCCGTGTCCAAGGCGACCCCCCGCCACATACCGCCCGGGACACCGGCCATCCTCGCCCGCCTCCACCTCCCCGAGGGCCTGGTGGGCGGCCGCCCGCAGCCGGAAGGAGCCGAACGGTGACCGGCACCCTCGCCGCCGCACTCGCCGCCACCGGAACCCTGCTGCTGGCCGCCGGGTTCGCCCTCGGCCGGCTGGCCGCCCGGCGCGGCGGACGCGACGGGCGTGACGGCCTCGACCTGGGCACGCCCGTCGAACGCGCCACCTTCCACACCCTCCACACCGCGTCACTCGCCGCCCCGCCGCTGCGCGCGGGACTCACCGAGGACACCGCCCGCAAGGCCGCCCGCCGGCTGCGCTCCCTGCTCGGCACCGAGGCACTCGCGCTCACCGACCGCACCGCCGTCCTCGCCTGGGACGGGCCCGGCGGCGCCCACCACACCGCACAGGTCCTGGAACGCGTCGCCGAGGTCCTCGACTCCGGCCGCAGCCAGAGCGTCCGCGCCGGCTGCACCGACCCCGGCTGCCCCCTGCGCTGGGCCGTCATCGCCCCGCTCACCGGCGAGGAGGGCGTGCTCGGCGCGCTCGTCGCCTACGGCTCCCGCGAGTCCGCCGTCCTCGTGCGCGCCGCGACCGAAGTGGCCCGCTGGGTGTCCGTCCAGCTCGAACTGGCCGAACTCGACCGGTCCCGCACCCGGCTGATGGAGGCCGAGATCCGCGCGCTGCGCGCCCAGATCTCCCCGCACTTCATCTACAACTCGCTCGCCGCCATCGCCTCGTTCGTCCGCACCGACCCCGGGCGTGCCCGCGAACTCCTCCTGGAGTTCGCCGACTTCACCCGCTACTCGTTCCGCAGGCACGGCGAGTTCGCCCAGCTCGCCGACGAACTGCGGTCCATCGAGCAGTACCTCGCCCTGGCCGGTGCCCGCTTCGGGGACCGCCTCCAGGTCACCCTCCAGGTCGCCCCCGAGGTCCTCCCCGTCACGCTGCCGTTCCTGTGCCTCCAGCCGCTCGTCGAGAACGCCGTCAAGCACGGTCTGGAGGACTCCCGGAAGACCTGCCGCATCACCATCGCGGCGCAGGACGCGGGCGCCGAGGCGGTCGTCACGATCGAGGACGACGGCGTCGGCATGGACCCGGACGCGCTGCGCGCCATCCTCGCGGGAGAGCGCCCCCAGTCCTCCGGCATCGGCCTGTCCAACGTCGACGAGCGGCTCCGCCAGGTGTACGGGGACGACTACGGGCTCGTCGTCGAGACGGGCGTCGACGCGGGCATGAAGGTCACCGTCCGCCTCCCCAAGTACCGGGCGGGCGTCCACCGCGACACCCTGTAGCTCCCGCGCTGTAGCTCCGGCCCTGTAGCTTCCGTCCTGTGGCTCCCGCCCTGTAGGTCTCCCGCGGGGCGCCTACAGCGTGGGCCAGGGGCTGCCCGGCGCGGCGCGGCGGCGCTGCCGTTCGGCGCCCGTGCCCTGGGCGAGTACCCGGGCCGCCAGGGCCCGTACCTCCTCCTCGTCGCCCGTGGCCTCCAGCGCCGGGCGGACCCAGCCCAGCAGGGCGCGCACCGCCTCCGGCGCCGGGACCCGCGCGCCCGTCAGCGG
>NZ_JABWDV010000431.1 GCF_013362995.1 Streptomyces sp. TRM64462
CTCCGCCCGGGCACCGGACCCGCCCAGCCGCCGCCGCGGGTCCGGTCCGTAGACCCGCGGCCCCCGAACCGTCCTCAGCCTTGCCCAAAGCCATTCCATCGAGTGACGGCTCACCCATCCGGATGACGCCTGCCGACGCCCCAACTAGGGTGCCGCGCAGGCGTTCCGGCACTTGGCCCACCGGCATTGCGATGTCAGTGGCGGGTGTCACAGTGGGGGAGTGAGCAAAACCGTCGTAAGGGTCGAGGGGGTGACGTACGGCTGTGTTCGGTCCCGGAGCCGACAGAAGCGACATCGACGCCATGCGGGCCATGGGCGCCATGGGTGAGGAGCGGGGCGCGCGGGCCGCGCGGGCCCGGGCCCTGGCCGTGCTGCGGGTGCGCGGCAGGGCACTGGCCGTCGCCCTCCTGCCCGCGGCCGTCGCCGTGGTGCTGCTGACCGGTGGGGTCACGGGGCAGCTCGCGGGCCCCGGCTGGGACGTCGCCCGGTGGGTGGTGTCCGGCCTGGCCCTGGCCGTGCTGCTGGGCGCCGCGGCCGTCGGGGCGGTCATCGCCCGGGCGCGGCCCGCGCTCACGCCGACCGTGGAGATCGCGGAGACGTCCGCCCCCGACCTGTACCGGATGGTGCGGGACCTGGCGGCCAGGCTCGCGGTGCCCGCGCCGTCCGCGATAGCCCTGACGCCGGACTGCGACAGCTGGCTGGAGGACCGTACGCACCCGGCGCACCGCATATCCGGGGCTGCCGACAGCGGCCGGCGCTCCGCGGGCGGCACGGGCGGCGCGGGCGGCGCGGCTCCCGTCCTGGTCATAGGGTCCCCGTTCCTGTGGTGGATGCGCGTGGGCGAACTGCGGGCGGTGCTGGCGCCGGTGGTGGCCGGTACGGGCCCGTCGGCCCACCCCGACATAGCGGCGGCCCGCCGGTTCGTACGGGGCCTGGACGCCGCGGTGGCGCTGCCCGACCGGCCGGGGCTCGGCGCGATACGGCGCCTGGCCGCGCGGGGTACGGGCGCGGTCGCCCGGCTCATGCTGCGGGCCGCGCGCGGGCACGCCGCCGAGATGGAGCGGGGCGTCGCCGCCGCCGCGTCGGAGCGGGCGCAGGCTGTGGACTACGGGCTGCGGATCGTCGCCCAGGAACAGGTCGGCCTCGCCTACGCGGGCTGGGACCGGCTGCTGACCCGGGTCGCGCTGCCGGCCTGGCGCATGGGCCGCTGGCCGTCCCGGCTGGACGCGGGGGTCGTCGCGGCGCTGACGGAGCTGTCCCGGCGGGACCGGCTGGCCGAGGGCTTCACGTCCCGGCTGGGCGAGCGCCCGGCATGCGACCTGCTGGAGGAACCGGGTCTGGTCGACGAGGCCACGTCGCTGCTCGCCGCCCGCCTCTTCCACGGCGGCCCCGCCGAACCCGGGCCGGACTGGGCGCCGGTGGACTGGCAGCAGTACCCGGAGGAGGTCGTCGACCGGAAGTGGCGCACCGAGGCCGCCCGCCTCCACCGCGCCCTCGACCGCCTGGGCGTCCGCCGCGACACCGCCTCCGACGCCCCGACACTGGCTCGGGTGGTCGACCACCTGGCCGCGTCGCACGGCACGGAGACCCTGGCCGCTGCGATCACGGCGGAGGTGGCCCGCGAGGAGGCCGCGCGGGAGGAGGCCCACCGACGCGCCGGGGCCGCCGCACGCGCCTCGGGCACCGCAGGCACGCCGGGCGCCTCGCACACGCCGGGTGCCTCGGGCACCCCGCAGGCCGTCGGCACGCCGGACGTCCGGGTCGCGGACGAGCTGCCGCTCGTCCCGCTCCAGCCGCCGCGCACGGGCCGCGACCTGCTGGCCGACCATGTGACGGCCATGGTGTGCTGCGCCGCCGTGGACACCGCGGGCGCGGCGCCCGGCCTCGACTGGCTGGACGGCCCCACCCTCCTGCTCTCCCCACCCCAGACCCCCGCACCCCAGACCTCCGCGCCCGAGGCACCCGCCTCCGAGCCCGCCCACCCCGTCCACCCCGCCGAGACCACCACCGGCCCGGAAGCCACCGGGTCCGGGCGCCCCGAGGGAGCCCCCGGCATGGGGTCCGGCAGGCGGCGGGCCGATGTGGCGGCGGGCGTGCTCGCGCTCATCGAGGACGCCGACCCGGAACCCCTGCGCCACTGGCTGGCCGCGATCGGCGTCCGCCCGGAGAAACCCATCCGCCTCGTCTGACCTGCCCCAAGGACGTCGTCCAGGGGTGCCGCCCGGGGCGGAACGCTCGCCCAGCGCAGGAGCCGGCGGCGGGTCCTGTCGCGGGCTCCACGCTTCGCTCCGGCGGTTCCGGCGCCGCATACCCGGCGCACCCCGTTCGGAATGCCCCGTTCCGTTCACGTCAATTCGCGACGACCGGTGACGGACTGGGTGCGTAATGTGATGTGCTGTGGACCGGCGCTGAACGCGTCGCGGAAGCCGGCGGTGGCCGGCCCGGGCGGGATCGGGGGAGTCGAGGGAGGGGCAGCAGCATGGGGGCGGAGCAGGTACGGCGGTGGGAGTCCGGGGCGCTGGCCCATGCCGTCGACGATCCCTTCGGTCAGGGCCCGTTGCCCTGGCTGCGCGGCACCGAGCACTACGTCGGCGAGGACGGCCGGCCGCTCCCCTGGTACGCCGAGCCGCAGCACCAGCACCAGCACCAGCACCAGCACCAGCGGCGGCACGCCGCTGCGCGCCGGGGTCAGGGCGATGAGCGCACGACGCGCGGCAGCGGGCCGCGCCCCGCCGACGACGTCCACCTCCAGATCAAGGGCTTCACCTCCACCGGCGCCGTCGCCCCCGGTGAGGCGATCGACTTCCACGTCACCGTGAACCCGCCCCAGCAGTTCTCGGTCGACATCTATCGGATCGGCCACTACGGCGGCGACGGCGCCGCCAAGATCACCACCAGCCCCCGCCTCTCCGGCATCGTCCAGCCGCCCCCGCTCACGGCGGGCCGCACGGTCTCCTGCCACCACTGGTGGCTGTCCTGGCGGCTGCAGATCCCCTCGTACTGGTCGACCGGCGCGTACGTCGCCGTCCTCACCACCGCCGACGGCTACCGCTCCCACATCCCGTTCACCGTCCGCGACGGCCACCCCGCCGACCTGCTCCTGGTCCTCCCCGACCTGACGTGGCAGGCCTACAACCTGTACCCCGAGGACGGCCGGACCGGCGCCAGCCTCTACCACTCCTGGGACGAGGAGGGCCGGCTGCTCGGCGAGAGCGGCGCCGCCGTCACGATCTCCTTCGACCGCCCGTACGCAGGCCAGGGCCTGCCCCTGCACGCCGGCCACGCGTACGACGTGATCCGCTGGGCCGAGCGGTACGGCTACGACCTGGCGTACGCCGATGCCAGCGACCTCCACGCGGGCCGCGTCGACCCGACCCGCTACCGGGGCGTGATCTTCCCCGGCCACGACGAGTACTGGTCGGCGCCCCTGCGCCGCACCGTCGAGCACGCCCGCGACAGCGGCACGTCCCTCGTGTTCCTCTCCGCGAACACCATGTACTGGCAGGTCGAGCTGGCCCCGTCCCCGTCCGGCCTCCCCGACCGCCTCCTCACCTGCCGAAAACGCCAGGGCCCCGGCAAACCGTCCCTGTGGCGGGAGGTCGACCGGCCGGAGCAGCAGCTCCTCGGCATCCAGTACGCGGGCCGCGTCCCCGCACCGCACCCCCTCGTCGTACGGAACGCGGACCACTGGCTCTGGGAGGCGACGGGCGCGGGCGAGGGCGACGAACTGCCGGGCCTCGTCGCGGGCGAGGCCGACCGCTACTTCCCGCGCACCGCCCTCCCCGAGCACCAGCGCCGCATCCTCCTCGCCCACTCCCCCTACCGGGACGCCGACGGCGCCGTACGCCACCAGGAGACGTCCCTGTACCGGGCACCCTCCGGCGCCCTCGTCTTCGCGTCCGGCACGTTCGCCTGGTCGCCCGCTCTGGACCGGCCGGGTCATGTGGACGCACGCGTCCAGCGCGCCACGGCCAACCTCCTGGACCGCATCTGCAAACGCGACTAGAACGTCCCTGCACCCCTGGCCACCGGCGTTCACCCCACGTGCGGGAGAATTGAGCCGTTGGACAGAACCACGGGGAGGAACCGTGTCCGGATTCGTAGAAAAGCCCGAGCCGCTTCAGGTGCCGGGCCTGGTGCACTTGCACACCGGCAAGGTGCGCGAGCTGTACCAGAACGAGGCGGGCGATCTCGTGATGGTCGCCAGCGACCGCATCTCCGCGTACGACTGGGTGCTGCCCACCGAGATCCCCGACAAGGGCCGGGTGCTCACCCAGCTGTCCCTGTGGTGGTTCGACCAGCTCGCCGACCTGATCCCGAACCATGTGATCTCGACCGACGTGCCCGAGGGCGCGCCCGCCGACTGGGCGGGCCGCACCATGATCTGCAAGTCTCTGAGGATGATCCCGGTCGAGTGCGTGGCCCGCGGCTACCTCACCGGCTCCGGCCTCGTCGAGTACAACGAGTCGCGTACGGTCTGCGGGCTCGCGCTCCCCGAGGGCCTCACCGACGGCTCCGAGCTCCCCGCGCCGATCTTCACCCCGGCCACGAAGGCCGCGGTCGGCGCCCACGACGAGAACGTGTCGTACGAGGAGGTCGCCCGCCAGGTCGGTGCCGAGACGGCCACGAAGCTGCGCCAGGCGACGCTCGCCGTGTACGGCAGGGCCCGCGATGTCGCGCGCGACCGGGGGATCATCCTCGCGGACACCAAGTTCGAGTTCGGCTTCGACGCCGACGGGACCATGGTCATCGCGGACGAGGTGCTGACCCCGGACTCGTCCCGGTTCTGGCCGGCCGCGGAGTGGGAGCCGGGCCGCGCCCAGCCCTCGTACGACAAGCAGTACGTACGGGACTGGCTCACGTCCCCGGCCTCGGGCTGGGATCGCGGGAGCGAGCAGCCCCCGCCGCCGCTCCCGCGGGACGTCGTGGACGCGACCCGCGCGAAGTACATCGAGGCGTACGAGCTGCTGACGGGCACGGCCTGGCAGTAGCGCCACGGCCCATCCCCAGGCAACGGGCAGCGGGGAACGGGCGACAGGCGACGAGCAACGCGAAAGCCCCGGTCGATCCGACCGGGGCTTCCGTCATGGAGCGGACGACGAGGCTCGAACTCGCGACCTCAACCTTGGCAAGGTTGCGCTCTACCAACTGAGCTACGTCCGCATGCGCTCTCGCGCGGCACCCACTATACCCAACCGCGCGGGTACGCGAGACATGCCGCCGTACGGCGGTACTGGTTGTGGCGACCCTCACACCGATGGCGGCGTGCACACCGCGCACACGAGAAAGGCCCCGGTCGGAAACCGGGGCCTTTCTCATTCTGAGCGGACGACGAGATTCGAACTCGCGACCCTCACCTTGGCAAGGTGATGCTCTACCAACTGAGCCACGTCCGCATAAGCAACCGCTCGGCTTTCACCGGCGGCGCGAACACCACTGTACCTGATCCACTCGCGTGGTCGGTAAGCGATGCAGAGCGGGTGACAGGAATCGCACACTGCGCCTTCCCCCTGGAAGGGGGATGTTCTGCTACTGAACTACACCCGCACGCTGCGTGAGGTGGGGCCTTCCGGCCTCGCCCCTCGGCGTGCTCCAGACTCTAGCCGATCAAGGGGGGTGCTGCGCAACTCCGTGCGCAGCACGGCTCCCGGACCGGTTCCGACCGCGCTGCGCGGTGCTCCCGCCGCGCCGTCAGTGGGCCGCGTGGAACGCGTCGTAGATCCGCTGCGGGATGCGGCCCCTGGCCGGCACGTCCAGCTTGTTGGACTGCGCCCAGGCGCGGACGGCCGCCGGGTCCGGTGCCAGCGACGTGTGCTTGTACGTCTGCCTGGCGCGGGACGTGACCGCGCTCGACTTCCGCCGGCCCGCCGCCACGTACGGCGCGAGCGCCTCGCGGAGTTTCTTCGCGTTGTCTTCATTGAGGTCGATCTCGTACGCCTTACCGTCGAGGCCGAACCTGACCGTTTCCGCCGCTTCTCCGCCGTCGATGTCGTCGGAGAGCGTGACTACTACGCGCTGCGCCACGGATATCGGTCCTTTCCTGCGGTCCGCCGTGCTCCGTCATGCTTCGTAGGGCGTTACGGCGTACGTTCCGTCGTACGGCCCGACCTTGCCTGACGTGCGGCGATACCGGATTTTCGGGTATGAAGAGGCAATCCTGCTTTCCTCTGGATTCCTTTGTACAGCGCGCAGTGCCGCACTGTGAAGCCCTCGCATTTGTCTCCGCGTGTCCGCCGCAATCACCGACCGGATTATTTTCCGGAGTTTTTCGGCCCGCTTCCTTGCGTTCCGGCGTGTTCCTGTGCCGTGCGTCAGTACGGGCGTTTGTGGGATCCTCTGGAAATCTACTCGCGTAGAGTTTGTAGGCAGGTACGCTGAGGGAACCGCCCACGCAACACACCACCGGGAGTGCCAGTGGCACGCGTCGTAGTCGACGTCATGCTCAAGCCGGAGATCCTCGACCCGCAGGGACAGGCGGTGCAGCGCGCACTGCCCCGCCTCGGCTTCGAGGGGATCGCGGACGTCCGTCAGGGAAAGCGCTTCGAGCTGGATGTGGAGGGCCCGGTCGACGAGACCGCCCTCGCCCGCATCCATGAAATGGCCGAAACGTTCCTCGCCAACACCGTCATCGAGGACTTCGTCGTCAAGGTGGAGGAGGCGTGACCACTCGTATCGGAGTCGTCACCTTCCCCGGGACGCTCGACGACCAGGACGCGCTGCGCGCGGCCCGGCTCGCGGGCGCCGAGCCGGTCTCGCTCTGGCACCGCGACAAGGACCTCAAGCAGGTCGACGCGGTCGTCCTCGCGGGCGGCTTCTCGTACGGCGACTATCTGCGCGCCGGCGCCATCTCCCGGTTCTCCCCGGTGATGGAGACGATCATCGAGCAGGCCAGGGCCGGAATGCCGGTCCTCGGCATCTGCAACGGCTTCCAGATCCTCACCGAGGCGCATCTGCTGCCCGGCGCGATGCTGCGCAACAACCACCTGCACTTCATCTGCCGCGACCAGAAGCTGCGCGTGGAGAACGCGGACACCGCCTGGACCCTCGACTACGCGCAGGGCCAGGAGATCTCCGTGCCGCTGAAGAACATGGACGGCCGGTACACCGCCGACGAGCGCACGCTCGACGAGCTGGAGGCCGAGGGCCGGGTCGCGTTCCGCTACGTCGACGTGAACCCCAACGGCTCGCTCCGTGACATCGCCGGCATCACCAACGCCGCCGGGAACGTCGTCGGCTTGATGCCGCACCCCGAGCACGCCGTGGAGCCGCTCATCGGCACGGGCGGCACCGACGGCCTCGGTTTCTTCACCTCGATCCTCAAGAAGCTGGTCAACGCCTGATGAGCCTCGACACCGTCAAGCACGCCACCGGGACGCCCGACGTCGAGCAGCCCTGGAAGGAGCTCGGCCTCAAGGAGGACGAGTACGCGCGCATCCGCGAGATCCTCGGCCGCCGCCCGACCGGCGCCGAGCTCGCCATGTACTCCGTCATGTGGTCCGAGCACTGCTCGTACAAGAGCAGCAAGGTCCATCTGAAGCAGTTCAGCGAGAAGAAGCCGCAGTCCGACGCCATGCTCGTCGGCATCGGTGAGAACGCGGGCGTCGTCGACGTCGGCCAGGGGTACGCGGTCACCTTCAAGGTCGAGTCGCACAACCACCCCTCGTACATCGAGCCGTACCAGGGCGCGGCGACCGGTGTCGGCGGCATCGTCCGCGACATCCTCGCGATGGGCGCCCGCCCGGTCGCGGTCGTCGACCCGCTGCGGTTCGGCGCCGCCGACCACCCCGACACCAAGCGCGTCCTCCCGGGCGTCGTCGCGGGCATCGGCGGCTACGGCAACTGCCTTGGCCTGCCCAACATCGGCGGCGAGGTCGTCTTCGACTCCTGCTACCAGGGCAACCCGCTGGTCAACGCCGGCTGCATCGGCGTCATGAAGCACGAGGACATCCACCTCGCCAAGGCGTCCGGCGCCGGCAACAAGGTCATCCTGTACGGCGCCCGTACCGGCGGCGACGGCATCGGCGGCGTCTCGGTCCTCGCGTCCGAGACCTTCGACGACACGAAGCCCACCAAGCGGCCCGCCGTGCAGGTCGGCGACCCGTTCCAGGAGAAGCTCCTCATCGAGTGCACCCTGGAGATCTTCCAGGAGAAGCTCGTCGCGGGCATCCAGGACCTCGGCGGCGCCGGTCTGTCCTGCGCCACATCCGAGCTGGCCTCGGCCGGCTCCGGCGGTATGCGCGTCGAGCTCGACACCGTCCCGCTGCGTGACGCGACGCTCTCGCCCGAGGAGATCCTCATGAGCGAGTCGCAGGAACGCATGTGCGCGATCGTCGAGCCCGACAAGGTCGACCGCTTCATGGAGATCTGCGAGAAGTGGGACGTCATCGCCACCGTCATCGGTGAGGTGACCGAGGGCGAGCGCCTGGAGATCTTCTGGCACGGCGAGCAGATCGTGGACGTGCCCCCGGGCACCGTCGCCCACGAGGGCCCGACCTACCACCGGCCGTACGAGCGGCCCGCGTGGCAGGACGCCCTCCAGGCCGACGACGCGGGCAAGCTGCCCCGCCCGCAGACCGCCGAGGAGCTGAAGGACCAGGTCCTCAAGGTCGTCGCGTCCCCGAACCAGGCATCCAAGGCGTGGATCACCGACCAGTACGACCGGTTCGTGCAGGGCAACACGGTCCTGGCCCAGCCCGAGGACTCGGGCATGGTCCGGATCGACGAGGAGACCAACCTCGGCGTGGCCATCGCCACGGACGGCAACGGCCGGTACGCCAAGCTCGACCCGTACACGGGCGCGCAGCTCGCGCTGGCCGAGGCGTACCGCAACGTCGCCGCGTCCGGCGCCAAGCCGCTGGCCGTCTCCGACTGCCTGAACTTCGGCTCGCCGGAGGACCCGGGCGTCATGTGGCAGTTCGCCGAGGCCACGCGCGGTCTCGCGGACGCCTGCCTGGAGCTGGGCACGCCGGTCACGGGCGGCAACGTGTCGCTGTACAACCAGACCGGTGACGTCGCCATCCACCCGACGCCCGTCGTGGCCGTGCTCGGCGTGATCGACGACGTGACGCGGCGCACGCCGATCGCCTTCGCGGAGGAGGGCCAGCTCCTCTACCTGCTGGGCGACACGCGCGAGGAGTTCGGCGGCTCGGCGTGGTCCGAGGTCGTGCACCGGCACCTCGGCGGGCTGCCGCCGGCCGTGGACCTGGACCGGGAGCGGCTGCTCGGCGACATCCTGATCTCCGCGTCCCGCGACGGCATGGTCGACGCGGCGCACGACCTGTCCGACGGCGGCCTGATCCAGGCGGTCGTGGAGTCGTGCCTGCGCGGCGGCAAGGGCGCGCGGCTGGTCGTCCCGGACGGGCTCGACGCGTTCACGTTCCTCTTCAGCGAGTCGGCCGGCCGCGCGGTCGTGTCCGTGCCGCGCAGCGAGGAGCTCCGTTTCACCGACATGTGCGGCGCCCGCGGCCTGCCCGCGACGCGCATCGGTGTCGTCGACGGCGACACCATCGACGTCCAGGGCGAGTTCACCCTCGCGCTGGACGAGCTGCGCACGGCGTACGAGGCGACGATCCCGGCCCTGCTGGCCTGAGCGTCGGCGCCCTGGTCGGCGCCGAACGGGCCGCCGTACGGTGCCGTCGTAAGACGCCGCCGCAGGGTGCCGTCGTACGGTGCCGTCGTACGCGAAGGGCCGGTCCGTGTTCCCACGGGCCGGCCCTTCCGGCTGCGGTAGCCTGACCCGAACTGACATACAGGTAAAGGAATATCGGGGGCTCTGTGTCAGACACCGCGTTGCGGCAGGCGGGCGCCGCCCCGCTGAGGCCGGGGGATCCGCAGCGGATCGGCCCGTACGTCCCGATCGGGGAGCTGGGCAGCGGCGGCATGGGCCGCGTCTACCTGGCCCGGCACGCGGACGGCCGGCCGGGCCTCGCGGCCGTGAAGGTCATCCGGCCCGAGTACGCCGCGGACGCGGAGTTCCGGCGGCGCTTCGAGCGCGAGGCCGCCGTGCAGGCCAGCGTGCGCAGCCCGCACGCGCCGCGCCTCCAGGGCACCGGCTTCCACGACGAGCTCGAACTGCTGTGGATGGCCAGCGACTACGTACCCGGGCTCAACCTCGCGGACGCCGTGCGCGACCACGGGGTGCTGGACCGGGCGGCGGTGTGGCGGCTGGTGGGCGAGCTGGGGCAGGCGCTGCTCGCGCTGGGCGCGGCCGGGGTCGTGCACCGCGACCTGAAGCCGTCGAACGTGATCGTGTCCGCGCAGGGCTCGCACGTCATCGACTTCGGCATCTCCAAGGCCGGCGACGCCAGCATGCTGACCGCGACCGGCCAGCGGGTCGGCACGCCCGCGTTCATGGCGCCCGAATACCTCAGGACCGGGCACACGGACGCCGCGTCCGACGTGTTCTCGCTGGGCGGCACGCTCGTCTACGCGGCGACCGGCAAGGGCCCGTTCGGGCTCGGCACGGGCATGGACGTCATGCACCGGGTCGTGTACGAGGAGCCCGACCACGCGGCCATAGGGGAGGCCGGGGCGGCCGACCCCGCGCTGGGCGCGCTGCTCGCGGCCTGTCTCGCCAAGGACCCGGCGCTGCGGCCCGGACCCGGCCACCTGGTCGAGGCGGCCGCGGCGGCGGGGGCTCGGCCGGTGTGGCAGGAGCCGCTGTGGTCCCTGCTGGCGGCGCGGCAGCAGGCGTACGAGTACCTGCACCAGCTCCCGGTGTCCGTACCGCCGCCGGGCCCGATGGCGACGGAACGCGTCCACGACCCGCTGGCCGCCCCGCCCCCGGGCTTCGGCCCCGCGATGGGCGCGCCGTCCGGGCAGGCGGGCGCACACGCAGGCGCGCATCCGGCGGGGTCCACGGCCGGGGGAGGCGCCGGGTACGGGTACCCGGGCGCACCGTCCGGGCAGGCGGGCGGGCACCCGGCAGGGAACGCGGCCGGGTCCGGCGCCGGGTACGGGTACCCGGGCGGGCCCACCGCCGGTCACCCTGCCGGCCACCCCGCCGGTCACCCCTCGGGCCACCCCGCCGGTCACCCCTCGGGCCACCCCGCCGGTCACCCCGCCGCGACGACACCCGGCGGCCCCACGCCCGGGTACGGCAGCGCCCCGGTGGCCGGGGCGTCGACGGCCGCGTCGCCCGCCGGGGCGCCGAAGGCCCGTCGTAAGAAGCCGTACCTGGCCCTGGCCGCCGCGGTCGTCGCCGTCTGCGCCGTCGCCGCGAGCGCGTACGTCCTCACCCGCCCGGACGGCACGGCCACCGACGCCGCGCCCGCGGGCGTGGGCATCGTCTCCTCCGCACCGGCCGCGCCCGGCGCACCCGGCGACCCGGGCACCGACGACCTGGCGGCGTCACCGATGCCAGGGGGCGAGGACCGGTCGCCCGGCGACACCCCGTCGCCGTCGCCCACCCGGGAGGAGCCGGACGCCGCCGAGTCCGCGGCGCCCGCCGCCTCCTCCGCGTCGGCGCCCGCCGCCACCCGCCGCCCCGCCCCGGAGGTGACGGTCACCGCCACGGCCACGCCCAGCACGGCCACGCGCACCCCGACGGCCACGCCCACGCAACCCCCGTGGCTGAGGGACTGCACGTTCTACTCGGGCACGGCCGAGACCGTGTACGGCGACAAGGGCGTCCGCGTCACACAGGTCCAGTGCATGCTGACGAAGCGCGGCTACAGCGTGGGCTCGGCGGGCGTGGACGGCGAGTTCGGCGTCGACACCAAGCGCGCCGTCGTCTCCTTCCAGAAGTCCAAGGGCCTGGACGCCGACGGCATGGTCGGCCCCAACACCTGGCGCGCCCTGCGCAGCACCACCTGAAACCCGGGAGCGTGTCAGCGGCCCGCAGTAGCCTCGGATCCATGCCCCCGGCCAAGAAGCGTGCCCGCAGTTACGACTCCGCCAAGACCCGCGCCGCTGTGCAGGCGCAGTTCGCCCACGTCGCCGATGCCGTACGGGGCCTCGACGACGAGCAACTGGCCCTGCCCACGCGGCTCGGGGCGTGGACGGTCCGCGAACTCGCCGCGCACATCGCGATGGTGATGCGCTCCGTCGTCCGCGGCGTCGCCGCACCCGAGCCCGCCGCGCTCGACGCGGAGCTCCTCGACTGGCCCGCGGCGACCCGGAAGTTCGCGCCGACCGTCGACGAGGACACCCGCGAGCTGGCCGACGAGGCGGGCGACCTGCCGGCGCTCTACGAGCGGACGGCGGCCGACCTGGCCGACGCGCTGACGACCGGCCGCCAGGACCGCCTGATCACGACCCGGTTCGGCGGGATGCGCCTCGGCGACTTCCTCGTGACCCGCACGGTCGAGCTGACCGTCCACACCGACGACCTCAACGCGGCGACGGACCTCGGCGTCCCGTACGACCGGCAGTGCCTCGCCACCTGCACCCGCCTGCTGGCCGACGCGCTCGCCGTGAAGGCCCCGGGCGGCTCCGTGGAGCTGCGCGTCCCGCCGTACGCGGTCGTCCAGTGCGTGGAGGGCCCGCGGCACACGCGCGGCACGCCGCCCAACGTCGTGGAGACCGACCCGCTGACCTGGACGCGCCTCGCCACGGGCCGTACGAACTGGCCGGACGCCCTGTCCCACGCGCGGCTCACGGCCACCGGCTCCCGCGCCGACCTGTCCCTGTACCTGCCGGTCCTGGGATGAGACCGGAACCGGTGCGTGCGCAGCTTCGTCACAGCGGCATGCCGAACACGAAGAAGCAGCCCCTCACCGCGGCCGCCGCCCTGGCCGCGCTGCTCGTCCTCACCGGGTGCGGCGGCTCCGGTGCCGGGGACATGGGCGCGGGCACGGGCACGGGACCGGGCTCCGACCCCGCCGCCGTCCCGGTCACCGGCGTCCACTGGACCGTCGACAGCCTCACCGTCGACGGCGAGCGGACCGCCGCCCCCGCCCCCACCGCCGCCTACGTCGAGTTCACCGGGAACAACCAGGCGAAGGGCAACTTCGGCTGCAACCACTTCACGGCCGCCGCCACCGTCGAGGGCGAGACCGTCACCGTCGGGACCGTCTCCATGACCGAGATGGCCTGCGACGAGCCCGTCCAGAGCTTCGAGGACACGTTCCGGAAGACCTTCACCGGCGAACTGCGCGCCCGGCTGGCCGACGAGCGGCTGACCCTCACCAACGCTGCGGGCGACCGCATCACCCTCCGCGAGGAGGCCGAGGCCCCGCTGACCGGCACCACCTGGACCGTCGACTCGCTGATCGCCATGGACGCCGCGAGCTCCCTGCCCGAAGGCACCGCGGGCACGGCGCACCTGACGATCGCCGCCGACGGCTCCGTACGCGGCAACCTCGGCTGCAACAGCTTCACCAGCACCGTCACCGACAAGGACGGCACGCTCACGTTCGGCCGGATCGCCACCACCCGCAGGCTCTGCACCGGGCCCGCCGGCGAGCTGGAGCAGAGACTGCTGCGGACGCTGCGCGGCGGCACCGTGACGTACCGGATCGACCACCGCACCCTCACGCTCACCGCACCCGACGGCACCGGCTTCGCCGCCCGCGCCGGCCGACCCGACACCGCGCCGTCCACCACGGCACCGTTCACCACGGCACCGCCCGCTACCCCGCCGTCCGATACCGCTCGGTAACCGCCCGATCCGGCCGCCCCGCGGGTGCGAGGTCCGTCACACCGCGGGCGCCCCGGGGGCGGCGGCCGGGGGACCGGAAAGGCCCCCTGGTCAGCGGAGCGTGCCCGTCCGGAGGCCCGTCGCGGCCGGTCGCGGCCGGTCGCGGGGCCGTATCCCCAATTCGGACCAGTGGTCGATCTCGCCTACACTCGGTGGCGTGCCACGTGGTGACGGTCGACTCAATCACGATCTGCTTCCCGGCGAGAAGGGCCCCCAGGACGCTTGCGGCGTCTTCGGTGTCTGGGCCCCGGGTGAAGAGGTCGCAAAGCTCACGTACTTCGGGCTCTACGCCCTCCAGCATCGGGGCCAGGAATCCGCGGGAATCGCGGTCAGCAACGGCTCCCAGATCCTCGTCTTCAAGGACATGGGCCTGGTCTCCCAGGTCTTCGACGAGACCTCCCTCAGCTCCCTCCAGGGTCATATCGCGGTCGGTCACGCCCGCTACTCGACCACCGGGGCCTCCGTCTGGGAGAACGCCCAGCCGACGTTCCGGGCCACCGCCCACGGGTCGATCGCGCTCGGCCACAACGGCAACCTGGTCAACACGGCCGAGCTCGCCGAGATGGTCGCCGACCTCCCCAAGGAGAACGGCCGCGCCACGCAGGTGGCCGCGACCAACGACACCGACCTCGTCACCGCGCTGCTCGCCGGCCAGGTCGACGCCGACGGCAAGCCGCTGACGATCGAGCAGGCGGCCGCCGCGGTCCTGCCCTCCGTCAAGGGCGCCTTCTCGCTCGTCTTCATGGACGAGCACACGCTGTACGCCGCCCGCGACCCGCAGGGCATCCGCCCGCTGGTCCTCGGCCGCCTGGAGCGCGGCTGGGTGGTCGCCTCCGAGTCCGCGGCCCTCGACATCTGCGGCGCCAGCTACGTCCGCGAGATCGAGCCCGGCGAGCTCATCGCCATCGACGAGAACGGCCTCCGCACCTCCCGATTCGCGGATGCGAAGCCCAAGGGCTGTGTCTTCGAGTACGTCTATCTGGCGCGTCCCGACACCGACATCGCCGGCCGGAACGTGTACCTCTCCCGCGTGGAGATGGGGCGGAAACTCGCCAAGGAGGCCCCGGCCGACGCCGACCTCGTCATAGCGACGCCGGAGTCCGGCACCCCCGCCGCGATCGGGTACGCCGAAGCCAGCGGCATCCCCTTCGGCGCCGGTCTCGTCAAGAACGCGTACGTCGGCCGGACGTTCATCCAGCCGTCCCAGACCATCCGCCAGCTCGGCATCCGCCTGAAGCTGAACCCGCTCAAGGAAGTCATCAAGGGCAAGCGCCTGGTCGTGGTCGACGACTCGATCGTCCGCGGCAACACCCAGCGCGCCCTCGTCCGGATGCTCCGCGAGGCGGGCGCCGCCGAGGTCCACATCCGGATCTCGTCCCCGCCGGTGAAGTGGCCCTGCTTCTTCGGCATCGACTTCGCCACCCGCGCCGAGCTCATCGCCAACGGCATGTCGGTCGAGGAGATCGGCACGTCGCTGGGCGCGGACTCCCTCGCGTACATCTCGCTCGACGGCATGATCGAGGCGACCACCATCGCCAAGCCGAACCTGTGCCGGGCCTGCTTCGACGGCGAGTACCCGATGGACCTCCCCGACCCCGAGCTGCTCGGCAAGCAGCTCCTGGAGAACGAGCTGGCCGCCGGCCCCGCCGCCACGGCCGCCGTCGACGCGCTGCGCCGCCCGTAGCGGCCGCCGCGCCCCTTCTCCCTCCCCCTTCCCGCAAGCCCCGTCATCCCCTGTCAGCCCCCGTCAGCCCATCCCGCAGCACATCCAGCGGTACGACACGAAAGCTCTGAACCCATGTCTCAGTCTGCAAGTGCCGAGGGCGGCGCCAGCTACGCCGCCGCGGGCGTCGACATCGAGGCGGGTGACCGCGCCGTCGAGCTGATGAAGGAGTGGGTGAGGAAGACCCGTCGCCCCGAGGTGCTCGGCGGCATCGGCGGCTTCGCCGGCCTCTTCGACGTCTCCGCCCTCAAGCGCTACGAGCGGCCCCTGCTCGCCTCCGCCACCGACGGTGTCGGTACGAAGGTCGACATCGCCCGCCGGATGGGCGTGTACGACACGATCGGCCACGACCTGGTCGCGATGGTCATGGACGACATCGTCGTGTGCGGCGCCGAGCCGCTGTTCATGACCGACTACATCTGCGTCGGCAAGGTCCACCCGGAGCGAGTCGCCGGCATCGTGAAGGGCATCGCCGAAGGCTGTGTCCTGGCCGGCTGCGCGCTGATCGGCGGCGAGACCGCCGAGCACCCGGGCCTCCTCGGCCCCGAGGACTTCGACGTGGCCGGTGCCGGCACCGGTGTCGTCGAGGCGGACCGGCTGCTGGGCGCCGATCGCATCCGTACGGGGGACGCCGTCATCGCCATGGCGTCCTCGGGCCTTCACTCCAACGGGTACTCGCTCGTCCGCCACGTGCTGTTCGACCGCGCGGGCATGGAGCTCGACCAGCGGGTCGACGAGCTCGGCCGGACCCTCGGCGAGGAGCTGCTGGAGCCCACCAAGATCTACTCGCTGGACTGTCTGGCGCTCACCCGGACGACCGAGGTGCACGCGTTCAGCCACATCACCGGCGGCGGCCTCGCGGCCAACCTGGCGCGGGTCGTCCCGGACGGGCTGCACGCCGTGGTCGACCGGTCGACCTGGGCGCCGGGTGCGATCTTCGACCTGGTCGGCACGGCCGGTCGGGTCGAGCGGCTGGAGCTGGAGAAGACCCTGAACATGGGCGTCGGCATGATGGCCGTCGTACCGGCCGAGTCCGTCGACGTGGCGCTGACCACGCTCGCCGACCGGGGCGTCGACGCCTGGGTCGCGGGCGAGATCACCGAGCGCGGCGACCGTGCCACCGGTGCGGAAATGGTGTCCGACTACGCGAGCTGAGCCCGCCGGCCAGGCCGGAGCCCGGGCCGGAGTCCAGGCCGGTGCCCCGGCCGGGCAGCACAGAAACCGGTCCGGGGCAGGGCCCCGGACCGGTTCGTAAGAGTGCAGGCGTCAAGCGCCGCGACGCTGCGATGACGAGCCCGACTCTTCGTCGTCGTCATCGTCGTTGTACAGCTCCGCGTAGTGAGCGTACGGGTCGTCTTCCTCGTCGTCGTCCTCGAACGGTTCCCCGTTCGGAGGCTGACTCGAAGTCGATGCGCCCAGCTCTTCGGCCAGGCGTGCGAGATCCGTCCCACCGCTGTTGTACTTCAGCTGGCGGGCGACCTTCGTCTGCTTGGCCTTGGCCCGGCCGCGCCCCATGGCTCGACCCCCTCGGTGACGGGGCTCGACGGCCCCAGAGTCTTGACACGCGTTCATGATTCGGGACGGACTCCCCGTGGAGAGACCGGCCCGTAGGGCTTCAACGGTACCTGCTTCCGCGGCCATACGGTACGCCGCCCGCATGACACGCCTCGGAGCCGAACCTGCGAGGAGCCCCGTCCTCGCTGGTCAGCTGCGATTTTAACCTCTTCTTGAGGTCGACCCGCAGACCGGCGTGAGTCTTCTCTCTCTGACAGCGAACGCATGTCTGTGCGAACGCACGAATCCCGAGAGCCGCCCGAAAAGGTACCGACGCGGACGCACGCTGCCGCCCGCCGGGCGCCCCTGTCAAGAGCGCGCGCCCGGCGGGCGTACTGTCCGTGGCCTTTCGTGGCCGAGAGTATCCGCAGTGACCGCTTGTGGCGGTCCGCCGCGGTTACTTCCGGCGGGCCTCGGCCATGCGCTGCTCGGCGATCCGGTCGGCGGCCGCGGCCGGCGGGATACCGTCGGACTTCGCACGTGCGAATATTTCCAGCGTGGTGTCGAAGATCTTCGTGGCCTTCGCCTTGCACCGGTCGAAGTCGAAGCCGTGCAGCTCGTCGGCGACCTGGATCACGCCGCCCGCGTTGACGACGTAGTCCGGCGCGTAGAGGATCCCGCGGTCCGCGAGGTCCTTCTCGACACCCGGGTGCGCGAGCTGGTTGTTGGCCGCGCCGCACACGATCCTCGCCGTCAGGACGGGCACCGTGTGGTCGTCGAGCGCGCCGCCGAGCGCGCAGGGGGCGTAGATGTCGAGCCCCTCGGTGCGGATCAGCGCGTCCGTGTCGGCGGCCACGGTGACCTGCGGGAACCTGTCGGTGATCCGGCGCACCGACTCCTCCCGTACGTCCGTGACGACGACCTCGGCGCCGTCCTGCACCAGGTGCTCGACGAGGTAGTGGCCGACCTTGCCGACGCCCGCCACGCCGACCTTGCGGCCGCGCAGCGTCGGGTCGCCCCACGTGTGCTGGGCGGAGGCGCGCATGCCCTGGAAGACACCGAACGCGGTGAGGACCGACGAGTCGCCCGCACCGCCGTTCTCGGGGGAGCGGCCGGTCGTCCAGCGGCACTCGCGGGCGACGACGTCCATGTCCGCGACATACGTGCCGACGTCGCAGGCGGTCACGTAGCGGCCGCCGAGCGAGGCCACGAAGCGGCCGTAGGCCAGCAGCAGCTCGTCGCTCTTGATCTGCTCCGGGTCACCGATGATCACGGCCTTGCCGCCGCCGTGCTCCAGGCCGGCCAGGGCGTTCTTGTACGACATCCCCCGGGACAGGTTCAGCGCGTCACGGACGGCGTCTTCCTCGGAGGCGTACGGGTAGAAGCGGGTGCCGCCGAGGGCGGGGCCCAGGGCGGTCGAGTGGATGGCGATGACGGCCTTCAGGCCGGAGGCGCGGTCCTGGCACAGCACGACTTGCTCGTGGCCGCCCTGCTCCGAGTGGAACAGGGTGTGCAGGACGCCGTCGGTCACATCGGTCACGGTGGTGACTCCCAAGTACGAAGCGGCGATAGAGGCCCTCCTGCGGGTGGGGAGGGACCTGTTCGGCAAGAGAGTAAGTCCTACCTGGGCGTAGATCCGACGCAGTGCGCAGGATCACCCTCTCCCGGAGTACGGCGGGTCGCGGACGTGGAAGGATTCCGGCATGCCGGTCGTGTCGTCGGTCCTCGTCCCCTACGCCTCCTACCTGCGCGTGTACGAGCCTCTGGCCGCCTTCCCCGAGCCCGAGCGGGGCCACTGGGCCCGCTACGCGCGGGCCGCGCTGCGCGGGGAGACCCCGACGGCGCAGGACGAGCTGCGGCGCTCGCTGGCCGACCTGCTGCCGACGCCCCCGGTGGGCGTCCCGGTGCACGAGAGCGGCGACGCGTTCGTGGCGGAGGCGGACGGCGTGATCGTCGTCTGCCCGTGGCGGACCCGGCTGCGCGGGTGGCTGGCCCTGGAGGAGCTGCCGGAGCTGCTGCCGCCGCCGGTGCTCGACGCGGCGCTGCCGCCGGTGGTGCGGGGGCAGGCGGCGGCGGACCACGAGCGCTGGCGGGAGCGGAACCCGGACGCGCGGCCGTGGATCAGGAGCGCGGTGTGGCAGGTGCCGGTGCGCTGGTTCGTCCTCTTCGCGGACGAGGAGCGCGAGTACGACCCCGGGAACGGCACGGGCGCCGGCGGCGCGGGTGCGGGTGACGGCGGTGCGGGTGACGGGGGTGCCGTCGGCGGGGGTGTGCCGCCGGTGTTGCGGTACCGGACGCCCATGGTGCAGGCCAGGCGGCGCGTGGCGCGGTCGCTGAAGACGCTGCGCGAGTCGACGGACGACGGGCCGCTCACCGAGGGCCTGGTAGACGTGGGACGGTGGCTGGAGGAGTTCCATCCGCGTTCGCTGGTCGAGCTGGACTACGGCGGCCTGGTGCACGCCCTGTCCGGTGAGCAGCTCGCCGGGGACCGGTCGGTGGCGGACGTCACGGAGGGCATCGCCGCGCTGCGTTCCGGGGACGGCGCGGGCGCGGGAGCGGCGTACGAGCGGCTTGCGGTGCGGTGGCGCGCGGTGCAGCATCTGCAGTTCGCCAACTGAGACGCGATACCGGACCTTTGCCTCAAGGGTGATGGATCGCACTAACCCGGCCCCTTGCGTCCATCGCCTAACCTCGTGCCAAAATAGGACAAGGAGCCCGGGGAGGGCTCCTTCCGTCCAAGTATGGGCGGAAGGCTCAGCATTGCACGCTATGGGGGGTCTGGTGGCTCCTGATCGCTCTGTGACTGATCGTCACTGTGACGTGACTGTCCGCTATGGCATGGTCCATCGGCTTCCGCCGCTGATGGACACCTGAGAGGGCAATTCCATCGGTTTGGCCGAACGTGGCTGGACAGATGGTGTAGTTGTAGTGCCGAGGACAAGCCGTTCGTCCTATAACCGACTCGGCCCGCGTCTGCCATTTCGGGCAACGCGGGTCAAGGTGCAGAATTTAGAGGAAAGAACCGAGAAGGTTCGGTTCTCCCGAGGAGGCCGCTCATGACCGCTCGCACCCCTGATGCCGAGCCGCTGCTGACCCCCGCCGAGGTCGCCACGATGTTCCGCGTGGACCCGAAGACGGTGACCCGCTGGGCCAAGGCCGGCAAGCTCACGTCCATCCGCACGCTGGGTGGACACCGCCGGTACCGTGAGGCGGAGGTCCGTGCCCTGCTGGCGGGTATTCCGCAGCAGCGCAGCGAGGCCTGAACACCCCTGCTTCGCCGGGCATGTCCGGGTCCCCCAACCCGGGTCGCCCACCCCTAGCTCCACCAGCTCCGCCGACGCGAGCCCGCCCCAACGGGCCCATGTCATCCGATCGCGCTGGACTCCGCCGGGTCCAGCGCGATCTTTTTTGTGCCCTGCGGGCGGTGTGGAGGGGGCCGGGGGAGGCCCGGTCCGGCCGGGAGGGGGTCGGGAGGGGGTCGGTCGGAGGGGAGTGCAATTGCACGTATTAAATTCGCCCGTTGTAGGGAGGGAGTAAGTTAAGCGGTTTCTAAAAAAGGTTCCGTGACTCCCGTCACAGTGTCAGAGGGTTGCCAACGCCCCTGCGCGGGGTCCTGGAGAGCCTCAACGGGCCGTGGGTCAGAGGGTGGTGGGCCGCTCGTCCGCGGGGTGCGGGAGGGTCGGCGGAGGCAGCTCGACGGACAGCTCCGCGAGCTTCTTGAGGCGGTGGCAGACGGCGCAGTGGCGGGTGAGGTGGCGGTAGCCGGAGGCGGCCGCCAGATGGGCGCGCAGAAGCGCTCGGGTCTCGTGCCTGGCCGTGGCTGCCGCCATGCGCGTCACCTCCAGTGAAGGGCGCCGGTGCCCTGCTTGATGGGTACTCGGGCCCGACGCCCCCGTCAAGACGCCCGGAGGACACCCGGCGGTAACCCGGGGGCCGGCCGACCGGGCCGACCGGAGGCTCCGCCGCAGGGCGCGGCCTCGGGCGCTGCGGGGTCACCGGATACGACGAAGGGCCCGCACCATCGGTGCGGGCCCTTCGTATCTACTGCGGTCCTGACGGGATTTGCTGTATCGATTCGCGGCTCCGCCGCAGGGCGCGGCCTCGGGCGCCGCGGAGTCACCAGATACGACGAAAGGGCCCGCATTAGTAGTGCGGGCCCCTCGTGTCTACTGCGGTCCTGACGGGATTTGAACCCGCGGCCTCCACCTTGACAGGGTGGCGAGCACTCCAAACTGCTCCACAGGACCAGGTTTCGCAGCCCGTTGTTCTTGGCTGCGAGGAAGACTGTACAGCAGGTCAGAGCGTGCGGTCGAACTCACTCATGGCGACCGCACCGTCACCGCACCCGTCACGGTGCGGCCGCGTCGATGGCCTTCACGATCCGCTTGTCCGACACCGGGTACGCCGTGCCCAGCGCGTGCGCGAAGTAGCTGACGCGCAGCTCCTCGATCATCCAGCGGATGTCCCGCACCTCCTGCGGGACCGGGCGGCCCTTGGGGAGCTGTTCGAGCAGCCACGCGTACTCGTCCTGCATCTCGTGGACCTTCTCCATGCGCGTGGTGTCGCGCTGCACGGACGTCGGCATCTGCTGGAGCCGGCGGTCCACCGCCACCAGGTAGCGCATCAGGTCCGGCAGCCGGCGCAGGCCCGTGGACGTCACGAAGCCGGCCGGCACGAGCCGCGCCAGCTGGTCCTTCACGTCCTGGACGTTGTTCAGCAGCGCCAGGCTGTTCGTGGCCTTCAGGCGGCGCTCGCAGGCCTGCCAGGCGGCCAGGATCTGCTGGACCTGGTCGACCGTACGGATCGTCAGCTCGACCAGCTCGGTGCGGACGTTGTCGTACAGCTTGCGGTACGACTCCTCGTCCCACGCGGGCCCGCCGTGGTCGGCGATCAGCCGGTCCGCGGCCGCCGTCGCGCAGTCATCGAACAGGGCCTGCACCGAGCCGTGCGGATTGCGGGACAGGGCGAGCTTCTGCTGGTTCGTCAGCCGGTCCGACGCGAACTTCGCGGGATTCACCGGGATGTTCAGCATGATCAGCTTCCGGGTGCCCTGCCACATCGCGCGCGTCTGCTCGGCCTCCGTGTCGAAGAGCCGGACCGCGACCGTCCCGCCCTGGTCGACGAGCGCCGGATACGCCTTGACCGGCTGGCCCGCCCGCTTCGTCTCGAAGACGCGCGTGAGCGTGCCGATCGTCCAGTCCGTCAGGCCCGTGCGCTCCAGGGACGGGCCCGTGCCCGCCGGACCGGCGGTGGCGGCCGCCGCGGCCTTCGACAGGGCCTGACGGGCCTTCGGGCGCAGCTTCAGCTTCAGTGCCTCCAGGTCCTTGTCCTCGGCCAGCTTGCGGCGCCGCTCGTCGACGATGCGGAACGTCACCTTCAGGTGGTCGGGGACCTTCGACCAGTCGAAGTCGTCGCCCGTCACCGGGACGCCCACCATGCGCTGCAGCTCGCGGGCCAGCACGGCCGTCAGGGGCTCCGCGCTCGGCGCCGCCTGCTCCAGGAACCGCTTCGCGAAGTTCGGCGCCGGGACGTAGTTGCGGCGGATCGGCTTCGGGAGGGAGCGGACCAGCTCCGTCACGACGTCCTCGCGCAGGCCGGGGATCTGCCAGTCGAAGCCCTCGTCCACGACCTGGTTCAGCACCTGGAGCGGGATGTGGACCGTCACACCGTCCGCGTCCGCGCCCGGCTCGAACTGGTACGTCACCCGGAACTTGAGCGCGCCCTGCCGCCACGCGTCCGGGTAGTCGGCCTTGGTGACCGCGCCCGCCTTCTCGTTGATGAGCATCTCCCGCTCGAAGTCGAGCAGGTCGGGCGCCTCGCGCCGCTTGTGCTTCCACCACGAGTCGAAGTGCGCGCCCGACACCACGTGCTCGGGCACCCGCTGGTCGTAGAAGTCGAAGAGCGTCTCGTCGTCGACGAGGATGTCGCGGCGCCGCGCCCGGTGCTCCAGCTCCTCGACCTCGGTCAGCAGCCGGCGGTTGTCGGCGAAGAACTTGTGGTGCGTGCGCCAGTCGCCCTCCACCAGCGCGTTGCGGATGAACAGCTCGCGGGAGATCTCGGGGTCGATCCGCCCGTAGTTGACCTTGCGCTGGGCGACGATCGGCACGCCGTACAGCGTCACCTTCTCGTACGCCATGACGGCCGCCTGGTCCTTCTCCCAGTGCGGCTCCGAGTAGGTGCGCTTCAGCAGGTGGCCGGCGAGCGGCTCGATCCACTCGGGTTCGATCTTCGCGTTGACGCGCGCCCAGAGGCGGGACGTCTCGACCAGCTCCGCCGACATCACGAACCGCGGGGGCTTCTTGAACAGCGCCGAGCCAGGGAAGACCGCGAACTTGGCGTTCCGCGCGCCCAGGTACTCGTTCTTCGCGCCGTCTTTTATGTCCTTCATCCCGACGTGGGAGAGGAGGCCCGCGAGGAGCGAGACGTGGATCTGCTGGTCCGCCGCGTCCTCGTCGTTCAGATGGATGCCCATCTGCTTGGCGACCGTACGGAGCTGGCTGTAGATGTCCTGCCATTCGCGGATGCGCAGATAGTTGAGGTACTCGGAGCGGCACATCCGGCGGAACGCCGACGACGACAGGGCCTTCTGCTGCTCCCGTACGTACCGCCAGAGGTTGAGGAAGGCCAGGAAGTCGGACGTCTCGTCCTTGAAACGGGCGTGCTGCTGGTCCGCCTGCGCCTGCTTCTCGGCGGGCCGCTCGCGCGGGTCCTGGATGGACAGGGCCGCCGCGATGACCATGACCTCCCGTACGCAGCCGTTCTTGTCGGCCTCCAGGACCATACGGGCCAGGCGCGGGTCGACGGGGAGCTGGGCCAGCTTGCGGCCGAGCTGCGTGAGCCGCTTCTTCGGATCCTTCTGGGCCGGGTCGATGGCGCCCAGCTCCTGGAGGAGCTGCACGCCGTCGCGGATGTTGCGGTGGTCGGGCGCGTCGATGAACGGGAACTTCTCGATGTCGCCGAGGCCGGCCGCGGTCATCTGGAGGATGACGGACGCCAGGTTCGTCCGGAGGATCTCCGCGTCCGTGAACTCCGGGCGGGCGAGGAAGTCGTCCTCGGAGTAGAGGCGGACGCAGATGCCGTCGCTGGTGCGGCCGCAACGGCCCTTGCGCTGGTTGGCGCTGGCCTGGCTGACCGGCTCGATCGGCAGGCGCTGCACCTTGGTGCGGTGGCTGTAGCGGGAGATCCGGGCGGTGCCCGGGTCGATGACGTACTTGATGCCGGGGACGGTCAGGGACGTCTCGGCGACGTTCGTGGCGAGGACGATCCGGCGCCCCGGGTGCGGCTGGAAGACGCGGTGCTGCTCGGCGTGCGAGAGCCGGGCGTACAGGGGGAGGACCTCGGTGTTCCGGAGCTTCTTCTTCAGCAGGGCGTCCGCCGTGTCGCGGATCTCGCGCTCGCCGGAGAGGAAGACCAGGATGTCGCCGGGCCCCTCCGCCTGGAGCTCGTCGACGGCGTCGCAGATCGCGGTGACCTGGTCGCGGTCGGCGTCGTCGGAATCCTCTTCGAGGAGGGGGCGGTAGCGCACCTCGACCGGGTACGTACGGCCGCTGACCTCCACGATCGGCGCGTCGCCGAAGTGCCGGGAGAACCGCTCCGGGTCGATCGTCGCGGAGGTGATGACGACCTTGAGGTCCGGGCGCTTCGGGAGTAGCTGGGCGAGGTAGCCGAGCAGGAAGTCGATGTTGAGGGACCGCTCGTGGGCCTCGTCGATGATGATCGTGTCGTACGCGCGCAGCTCGCGGTCCGTCTGGATCTCGGCGAGCAGGATGCCGTCCGTCATCAGCTTCACGAACGTCGCGTCCGGGTCGACCTGGTCCGTGAACCGGACCTTCCAGCCGACGGCCTCGCCGAGGGGGGTGCGCAGCTCCTCGGCCACGCGCTCCGCGACCGTGCGGGCGGCGATCCGGCGGGGCTGCGTGTGGCCGATCATGCCGCGGACGCCGCGGCCCAGCTCCATACAGATCTTGGGGATCTGCGTCGTCTTGCCGGAGCCCGTCTCACCGGCGACGATCACGACCTGGTGGTCGCGTATCGCCTCCAGGATGGCGTCTTTCTTCTGGCTGACGGGGAGCTGTTCCGGGTACGTGATCTCGGGCACGCGGGCGGCCCGCGTGGCGGTGCGGGAGGCTGCCTTCGCCGCCTCGGCGGCGATCTCGTCCAGGACGGCCTGCCTGGCCTCGGGCTTGCGGATGCGGCGGACGCCTTCGAGACGGCGGCCGAGGCGGTGGGCGTCGCGCAGCGAGACCTCGGTCAGCAGGGTCTGGAGGTCGGCGAAGGAAGTAGACATACCGTGACCCAGGATCTCACCCGTGGCTCGGGAGTGGCGAACCCATTTACCCGTACCATTTCCGGCGAGCCGACGACCACGGTGACCAGGAAGGTTCCCCGCCCATGCCCCGTACCTCCGCCCGGTGGTGCCGCGTGGCGGCCGGCGGGCCGGCCGTGGCGCTGCTGGCGCTGGTGCTGGGGGTGTGCGGGCGGCTGATGCTGGTGGCCCCGGCCGCGGACGCCGCGGCTCCGGCGGTCGCAGGTGCCGCCGCCTCGGCGGGCGCTTACGTGTCGGCGGCCTCGGTCCCCGGCACGGTCGCCGTACTGGACGACGCGGGCCCGGTGCCCGGGTGCGGGGACGGCTCGCCGTCCGACGAGCCGGGGATGAGCCCGGGTACGCCGCCGCGGGGCGGCTTCTCGCTGTACGAGCTGCTGCCCGCGCTGTACGGGCTGCGCGCCACGGGCGGCGGCGCGGGCTGCGGGCCCGGCGCGCTGCCGGACATCAGGCCCGAACGGGCGCCGCCCGCCCTCGTACCACCGTCCCCGATGGACCTGTCGATCCTGCGCGTGTAGCCGGCGCGAGACCGCGCGCCGGCCTCTCCCTCTCCCTCTTCCTTCTCTCTCACCACGCTCAGGAGAATTCGTCATGCCCAAGTTCAAGCCGTACGCCATCGGTGCGGGGGTCGCGGCGGCGGCCGCGCTGCTCGCCTTCGCCTCGTACACGGCGACCAAGCCGGAGGGTCGCGCGGAGTCGTCCACGTCGTCGGCCGCGGACGGCCCCTCGGCGTCGGCGCCGGCGGCTCCGGAGGCGTCGGAGGCCGGGGTCTATCCGGAGCTGGAGAAGCTCGCGCGCCGCGACGCGAAGGACGGGCTCGCGATGGGGCGTGCGGACGCGCCCGTCGTCCTGATCGAGTACGCCGACTTCAAGTGCGGCTACTGCGGGAAGTTCGCCCGCGACACCGAGCCGGAGCTGGTGAAGAAGTACGTCGAGAAGGGCACCCTGCGGATCGAGTGGCGGAACTTCCCGATCTTCGGCGAGGAGTCGGAGGCCGCCGCGCGCGCCGCGTGGGCGGCGGGGCAGCAGGGCCGGTTCTGGGAGTTCCACCGGGCGGCGTACGCGGAGGGCGCGAAGGACAAGGGCTTCGGCAAGGACCGGCTGACCGCCCTGGCGCGTGAGGCGGGCGTCCCCGACGTGGCGCGCTTCGCCCGGGACCTGGACGGCGAGGCGGCGCGCAAGGCGGTGTCGCGGGACCAGCAGGAGGGGTACGGGCTCGGCGCGTCGTCCACCCCGTCGTTCCTGATCAACGGGCGGCCGATCGCGGGGGCGCAGCCCCTGGAGACGTTCACGGCCGCGATCGACGCGGCGGCCGCGAAGCGGGCGGCGGACGCGCGGTGACGAACATCGGCTACCTGGCCGCGTTCCTGGGCGGTCTGCTGGCGCTGCTCAGCCCGTGCAGCGCGCTGCTGCTGCCGGCGTTCTTCGCGTACTCGACGGACGGCGCGGCGCGGCTGCTGGCCCGTACGGGGATCTTCTACGCGGGCCTGGCGACGACCCTCGTACCGCTGGGCGCTGCGGGCTCGCTGGCCGGGCGGTTCTTCTACGGCCACCGGGAGCTGCTGGTCGCCGTGGGCGGCTGGCTGATCGTCGCGCTGGGCGTGGCGCAGATCCTCGGGCTCGGGTTCGCGTCGCGGCGGATCGCGGAGGCGAGCGGCCGGATCCGCCCGACGACGGCGCTGTCGGTGTACGCGCTGGGTCTGGTGTACGGCCTGGCGGGGTTCTGCGCGGGCCCGATCCTCGGCAGCGTCCTGACGGTGGCCGCGCTGGGCGGCAGCGCCGTGTACGGGGGGCTGCTGCTGGCGGTGTACGCGCTGGGCATGGCGGTGCCGCTGTTCCTGCTGGCGGCGCTGTGGGAGCGGTACGACCTGGGGCGGCGCGGCTGGCTGCGCGGGCGGGCGGTGCGGCTCGGGCGGCTGGAGCTGCACACCACGTCGCTGGTGTCGGGCGGCTTCTTCGTGCTGCTGGGCACGCTGTTCCTGGCCTTCGACGGGACGACGGCGCTGCCGGGGCTGCTGTCGGTGGACGCGGCGTACGAGGCCGAGCAGTGGGCCTCGCGCACGGGTGGCGCGGTCCCGGACTGGCTGCTGCTCCTCGGCGTCGTCGCGGTGACGGCGGTGGTCCTGGGCGTCCGCGGCTGGCGCCGCCGCGAACAGGCCTGAAACCCCGGCCCGCCCCCGCCGCTGCCCTGCCTTGCCCGGGCGAGGCGGCGGGGGCGCGGGGACGGTGGGTCGTGATCCCGTTGGCGTACCGGTTGGCGTACCGGTTGGCGCAAACGGCGAAAGGCCCCGTCCTCGGACGGGGCCTTTCGGGGCGGTGGCTGGGGCCGGGGTCGAACCGGCGACCTTCCGCTTTTCAGGCGGACGCTCGTACCAACTGAGCTACCCAGCCACGAGGTTTCACGTGAAACCTCAGCGGTCCTGACGGGATTTGAACCCGCGGCCTCCACCTTGACAGGGTGGCGAGCACTCCAAACTGCTCCACAGGACCAAGCATCATGCGAGAACAAGTCTCGCACAAGGTAAAGCGTGCCCCCAACGGGATTCGAACCCGTGCTACCGCCTTGAAAGGGCGGCGTCCTGGGCCACTAGACGATGAGGGCTAAGGGCCCGCCTGGGCGCTTCGTCAGCGCGTCGGGGACGTGAGAAGCATATGGGATGTCGGGACCGTTCGCCAAAACGGTTTACGGGGACGGTCGAGGGGAGACCGCGGGCGAGGGCGGTGTGGGGGCCGGGGACGTCACCGGGGCCGTGGGTGGGGCCGTGGGGGGCGGGGACGTTTCCGCCGGTGGAAGGAGCTCCTCCGGGACGCGGCGGGACACCTCCGCCGTGGTCAGCCCCAGGCCGCCCAGGGTGATCTCGTCCCACGCCTGGAGGCGCCGTGTGTCGCGGTCCAGGTACAGGACCGACGCGTGGACCTTCTCCGGCTCCTCCTTCTCGACCGCGCGCAGCCCGCCCCCGCCCGTCGAGCCCTCGATCTTCAGACGGGTGCCGAGCGGCAGCACCTCGTTGACCCGCCGGTGGAGGTGCCCCGCCAGGACCAGCGGCACCGCCCCGTCCGTCTCGTGCGCCGCCACCGGGTTGTGGGCGACCGCGATGTCCACGGGCGCCCCCGCCCGCGCCTGCGTCCGCAGCGCGTACGCCAGGCGCCGCCCCGCCTCCCGCTCCGCGTCGTCGCCGGCCGGCAGCACCGACCGGTCCGGCGTGAACTGCGGGTCGCCGATCCCCGCCACCCGTACGCCCGCGACGGTGACCGCGCGCCCGCCGTCGAGCACGTGCACGTTCCGCAGGCGCCGCAGGTACTCCTGAGTGGCCGCCGAGTCGTGGTTGCCGCGCACCCACAGGTACGGGGCGCCCAGGTTGCTGATCGGGTCGAGGAAGACGTTCTCGGCGGCGCTGCCGTGGTCCATGGTGTCGCCCGAGTCGATGATCAGGTCGATCCCGTACTGCTCCACGAGCGAGCGGATGATGTGCCACGCGGCCGGGTTCAGATGGATGTCGGAGACGTGCAGGACCCGGATCGTCTCCGGGTCGGGCTGGTACGTCGGGAGGGTCGATGCCGCGTCGTACAGCTTGGTCACGTTCGTGACGAGCCGGGCCAGCTCCTTCTGGTACACGTCGAACTCGGTGACGATCGAGCGCGCGTTGCCGACCACGGACGGGGCGCTGGTGAGCAGGCCCGAGAAGCGCGGCTCCAGGACCGACTTCGGGTTCCACGTGGCATATGCGGACGCGCCGGACGCGGCCAGCAGCGCCAGCGCCAGGCCGCCGGCCGCGAGGGCGCGGCGCGGGCGGCGGTAGACGGCGAGGCCGAGCGCGGTCGCGCCGGACACGACGGCGACGCAGGAGCGGACGGCCAGTTCGCGGGTGCCGCGCTCGACGTCGCGGGTGATCTCCTCCTGGAGGCCGGCGATCAGCTCGGGGCGCTCGACGAGGGCCCGCGAGCGGTCCGGGTCCAGCTCGTCGACGTCCACGTCGAGGCGGATGGGCGCGACGTGCGAGTCCAGTTCGAGCGCGCCCAGCGGCGACACGTTGATCTTCGTGCCGCCGGTGAGGGACGGGCGCAGCGTCATGCTCGTGTCCATGGGGCCCACCGGCGTACGGACGCTCCCGACGACCAGCAGGCCGAGCCACGCCCCGACCAGCACCACCGCGATCAGGCCGAGGGCGCGGGCGACCGGGTGCGGGGCGGCCATGAGCCCGCCGCCGCCGGGCACGGCCGCGTACGGGGCGGGCCGTGGCCGCCGAAGGGGCCGCTTCCGGGGCCGTACGCGGTGCGCGGTGCCGCGCAGGGCGTGGACGATCCGGGCGTATGTGGCACGGACGACGGGTCGGGCCATTGGGGCCGTATGCCCGTACCGGTGCGGGGCTATGCCCGTACGGCCGTGTCATCCACGACAATGGCGGAGTGCTGGAGATGACGCGCGAGGAGTTCGAGGAACTGGTCGCCGAGGCGCTCGACCGGATCCCGCCGGAGCTGACACGGCTGATGGACAACGTCGCCGTGTTCGTGGAGGACGAGCCGTCTGCGGACGACCCCGACCTCCTCGGCCTGTACGAGGGGACTCCGCTGACCGACCGCGGGGAGTGGTACGCGGGCGTGCTGCCCGACCGGATCACCATCTACCGGGGGCCGACGCTGCGGATGTGCGAGTCCCGCGAGGACGTCGTCGCCGAGACCGAGGTCACCGTCGTGCACGAGATCGCCCACCACTTCGGCATCGACGACGGGCGGCTGCACGAACTGGGGTACGGCTGACGGGAAGTGGGACGTGCCGGACGGTTCGGGCCGTATGGGACCGTTCGGCGCCGGGCGGAGCGGACGGAGCTGTACGGACCCGTCGTGCGGGCGTGTCCCTTGTGGGTGAACGGGAGTTGGGCAGGACGACCCTGTGTCCCCCGTGTTCTCCGTGTCCCGCCTGGAGGTGCCCCCGTGCGCCATTTGCCCGCCCCTGTCCGATGGGCCGTCACCGCGGTGGCGGTCGTGGCATCCGCCGGCTCCGTCAGCGGCTGCATGAGCGTCTCCGACGACGGCTCGCGGCCCCTGCCGACGGAGTCGGTCGACCCGTCCGGCGCGGCGGCGGCCGAGGCGGACAGCGGCGTGGGCGTCCCCGCGGGGCGGCACGAGCCGCGCAGCGG
>NZ_JABWDV010000432.1 GCF_013362995.1 Streptomyces sp. TRM64462
CGCCGGACCGGAGCGCAACGCCGGACCGGAGCGCGACACCGGACCCGAGCGCGACACCGGACCGGGGTGCGACACCGGACCGGGGTGCGGCGCGTTGAGTGGGGAGGGGGTGGCGGTCCTCGCGGTGGCGGTGGTCGTCGCGGCGTTCGTCCAGGGCGCCAGCGGTCTGGGCTTCGCGCTGATCGTCGCGCCGGTGGCCGGGCTGCTCGACCCGGGACTGCTGCCGGTGTTCGTCCTGGCCTCGATGATCCCGCTCAATCTGTACGTCGCGTGGCGCGAGCGCGCCGCCCTGGACCTGCGGGGCGCCGGCTGGATCACGGCGGCGCGGCTGGCCGCGACCCCGGGCGGGCTCCTCCTCCTGTGGGCCGTACCGGACCGGCGCCTCGGGCTGCTGGTCGGCGCGGCGACCGTCCTGGCGGCCGTGGTGAGCCTGGCCGCGCCGGCGTTCACGCCAGGGCGCCGCGCGTACGCGGCCGCCGGGGTGGTCACGGGGCTCACGGAGACGGCGACCGGCGTGGGCGGTCCGCCGCTGGCGCTGGTCTACCAGCACCGCCCGCCCGCCGAGCTGCGCGCCACGGTCGCCGTGTGCTTCCTGGTCGGCGAGGTGGCGTCGCTGGGGCTGCTGTTCGCGACGGGGCAGGGCCGCCCGGAGCAGTTGGGGTGGGCGGTGCTGCTGCTGCCGGCGCTGGCCGCCGGTGCGTGGCTCAGCCGACTGGTGCACCACCGGTTCGACGCGCGCAGGATGCGGCTGTTCGTGCTGTGCTTCGCGCTGGTGTCGGGGGTGGTGCTCATGCTGGGGCCGTGACGCGCAGCGACGAGGCCCGGGGGATGACCACGGGCTCGGGCGCCACCGCCACCGCCACGGACCCGGAGGCGGCCGCGCCGCCGCCGCCGTCGCCGTCGCCGTCGCGGCGCAGGCGGCGCAGGAGGAGCTCCACCGCGTCGCCGGCCGCCTCGTCCAGGTGCAGGTCGACGGCGGTCAGCGGCGGCTCGCAGGTGCGGGCGCGCAGCCCGTCGTACCGCGTGACGACCATGACGTCGTCCGGGACGGTGCGCCCGCTGTCCCGGATCGCCCGTACGGCGCCGACCGCGAAGGCGTCGACGAGGGCGCAGACGGCGTCGGTCTCCGGGTGGGCGGCGAGCAGGGCGGCGCAGGTGTCGTAGCCGGCCTGCTCGCCGCCCTCCTCGGCGGCGGTCACGACGACCGGGGCCCAGCCGTGCTCCGCGGCGGCCCGTTCGAACGCGGCGCGGGCGTCGACGGCGGAGTGGCGCGCTCCGGCGCCGATGAGCAACGCCGGGTGCCGCGCGCCCTGTTCGCGCAGGTGCTCCAGGAGGAGCTCCGCGACCCGTCCGCCGCGCAGATCGACGTACGGGGTGTCGTCCCCGGCCGCCACGGGCCGGCCCAGCGTCACATAGGGCAGGCCGCGCTCCCGTAGCTGCGCCGACGCCGCGTCGTCCGCGTCGGGCTCGACGACGATGGCGCCGTCGATGTCCACGGAGTACAGCGGCGACCCGGTCCGCACGGGCGGTACGAGCACGAGCGCGTAGCCGTGCACCAGCGCGCGTTCGGCGGCGGCCGCGGCCACCTCCATGTAGAAGCCGAGCCGCGACGGGCCGCCGGCCACGGCGAAGGGCATCGAGGAGGCGAGCGCGATGGCCTTGGCCTCGCCCCGGCGCAGCCGCTGGGCGCGCAGGTTCGGCCGGTACCCGAGCTCGGCCGCGACCTTCTTGATGCGTTCCCGGGTCCGGGGGTCGACCTTCCCGAGCCCGTTGAGGGCGTGGGAGACGGTCGTCCGCGACACCGATGCGGCCTTGGCCACGTCGGCGATGGTCGGCGGCCGGGCACCGGAGCCGGAACCGGAAGGGGGCATCGGGGCGTACGCTCCTCGCTCGCTGCGCGGGACTGACCCCCACATCCTCGCCGATCTCCCCCGCCCACCGGAAGGCGCGGCCTGCCAGGGCGCCGGGCGGCCGGGCGGCCGCGGCCGCCGCGCGGCGCCGTGTGCATACTGGCCCACGGTCGGAAACGGTCTGGACGGTGGGCGGACGCGCGGGCGCGCGGGCGCAGCCGCGGGGAGGATGTCATGGCAGGCGGGACGATCCCGGTGAGGGACGAGGTCGGTGCTCCGGCGGAGCTCGATCTGTTCGGCGACGGGTTCGTCGCCGACCCGTACCCGGTGTTCGCGGCGCTGCGGCGGTCCTCTCCGGTGCACCACGATCCGGCGACCGGGCTGTGGCTGGTCAGCCGGTACGAGGACGTGGAGCGGGTGCTGCTCGACCCGGCCGGTTTTCTGCCCGACAACGCCCAGCACGCCGTGACGCGGCTGCCCGTCCCGGCGCTGCGGGTGCTGGCGAAGGCCGGCTTCGGCCTGCCGCCTGCCCTCGCCAACAACGGCGGTCCGACGCACGCGGGGCTGCGGCGCCTCGTCACGCGGTTCTTCAGCGCCGCGCAGGTGACCGCCGCCGTCCCGCTGATCGAGGAGACGGCGCGTGAGCTGCTGGCCGGGGCCGGTGACGAGCTGGCCGGGACGGGCACGTACGACCTGGCGGCCGATTTCGCGCGGCTGCTGCCGTGCCGGGTGATGATGCGGCTGCTGGGCGTCGAGGGCGTCACGGCGGACACGCTGGTGGAGTGGAGCGACGCCGCGCTGGAGCTGTTCTACGGGAGGCCGGGGCCGGAGCGTCAGGTCGAGCTGGCCGGTCTGGTGGGCGCGTTCCACCGGTGGCTGACGGCGCAGGTCGCGGGCGGTGCCGGGGGTGGCGGGCTGATCGGCGGGCTGCGCGCGCACCGGCTCCCTGACGGGTCGGAGCTGGACGTGCCGACGGCGGTCGCCGTCTGCTTCTTCGTCTTCATCGCCGGGCAGTCGACCACCGGACAGCTGATCTCCACGGTCCTGCGCACGACGTCCGCCGACGCCTCCGCCTGGGAGCGGGCCGCCGAGGACGACGACGGCTTCGCGCGGGGCTGGGTGGACGAGGTGCTGCGCCGTGAGCCGCCCGTCACGACGTGGCGCCGGGTGGCGGCGCGGGACACGGAGCTGTCGGGGGTCCGTGTGCCGGCCGGGGCGCAGCTGCTGCTGATGCTGATGGGCACGGGGTCCGACCCCGCCGTCTTCCCTGATCCGGAGCGGCTCTGCCCGTACCGCCGGAACACCCGCCGCCATCTGTCGTTCGGCGCCGGACGGCACCGCTGCCCGGGGGCGCTGCTGGCCCGTACGGAGGCGGTGATCGCCCTGCGGGCCGCTGCCCGGGCGCTGCCCGGCGTACGGCTCGTCGACGACGGCGACCCGGACATGCTGGGCCTGCTGTCGTTCCGGGCCCCGCGCCGCGTGCCGGTGGAGCGGCGTCGCCCGTAGGGTCAGCGGCCGGTCGTCCTGCGGGCCCGTGCCGCGCGGCGGCGCAGCGTGCGGCGTTCGTTCTCGGTGGTGCCGCCCCAGACGCCGTGGTCCTGGCCGGTGTCCAGGGCCCACCGCAGACACCGCTGCTGTACGGGGCACCCGGCGCAGACCCGCTTGGCCTCCTCCGCCTGCATCACGGCCGGTCCGCTGGTGCCCACCGGGAAGAAGAGGTCCATGTCCGCGTCGCGGCACGCGGCCGCCTGTCGCCAGTCCTCCACGGGAGTCTCCCTACTCGTCCCACACTCGTCCTGCCCCGCATTGAAGCGGCGCCGGCGGCCCGCCATGACGAAACCGCGCAAACCGGCCCCGGAGCCCCGGGTTGTGCGGTAAGGAGCCCCCGGCGTGCCGTGACGACGGCCACGGTTGCATGTTCATGCGATAGCTTGCATACTCTTGCCATGTCCAAGGTCCTCACCTCCCTCCCCGCCGGCGAGCGCGTCGGCATCGCCTTCTCCGGCGGGCTCGACACCTCGGTCGCCGTCGCCTGGATGCGCGACAAGGGCGCCGTCCCGTGCACGTACACCGCCGACATCGGCCAGTACGACGAGCCCGACATCGCGTCCGTGCCCGGCCGTGCCTCCGCGTACGGCGCCGAGATCACCCGGCTCGTCGACTGCCGTGCCGCGCTGGTCGAGGAAGGGCTGGCGGCGCTCGCCTGCGGCGCGTTCCACATCAAGTCGGGCGGGCGTCCGTACTTCAACACCACTCCGCTGGGGCGCGCCGTGACCGGCACGCTGCTGGTGCGGGCGATGCTGGAGGACGGGGTGCAGATCTGGGGCGACGGCTCCACGTTCAAGGGCAACGACATCGAGCGGTTCTACCGGTACGGGCTGCTCGCCAACCCGCACCTGCGGATCTACAAGCCCTGGCTGGACGCGGACTTCGTCTCGGAGCTCGGCGGCCGCAAGGAGATGTCGGAGTGGCTGCTCGCGCACGGGCTGCCGTACCGGGACTCGACGGAGAAGGCCTACTCCACGGACGCCAACATCTGGGGCGCCACGCACGAGGCCAAGACCCTGGAGCACCTCGACACCGGCATCGAGTCGGTCGAGCCGATCATGGGCGTGCGGTTCTGGGACCCGTCGGTGGAGATCCCGACGGAGGACGTGACGGTCGGCTTCGACCAGGGCCGTCCGGTCACCATCAACGGCAAGGAGTTCGCCACCGCGGTCGACCTCGTCATGGAGGCCAACGCGATCGGCGGCCGGCACGGTCTGGGCATGTCCGACCAGATCGAGAACCGGGTGATCGAGGCCAAGAGCCGCGGCATCTACGAGGCGCCCGGCATGGCGCTGCTGCACATCGTCTACGAGCGGCTGGTCAACGCGATCCACAACGAGGACACCGTGGCCGCGTACCACAACGAGGGGCGGCGGCTCGGCCGGCTGCTCTACGAGGGCCGCTGGCTGGACCCGCAGGCGCTGATGGTGCGCGAGTCGCTGCAGCGCTGGGTGGGCGCGGCGATCACCGGCGAGGTGACCCTGCGGCTGCGGCGCGGCGAGGACTACTCGGTACTCGACACCCGGGGCCCGGCGCTCAGCTACCACCCGGACAAGCTGTCCATGGAGCGGACCGAGGACTCGGCGTTCGGCCCGGTGGACCGGATCGGCCAGCTCACCATGCGGAACCTGGACATCGCCGACTCGCGGGCGCGGCTGGAGCAGTACGCGGGCCTGGGCCTGGTCGGCACCGGCCACCCGACGCCGATCGGCGCCGCGCAGGCGGCCTCGACCGGTCTGATCGGCGCCATGGACGCGGGCGGCGCCGAGGTGATCGCCTCGCGCGGTGAGGCCGCGGACGAGGAGACCATGCTCGACCGCGCCGCGATGGAGTCCGGCACGGACTGACACCGGCCACTGGTCGCACACACCCGGCGGCAGCGGG
>NZ_JABWDV010000003.1 GCF_013362995.1 Streptomyces sp. TRM64462
CAGGAGCGGCGCCAGCGCCTCGTACACCTCCTGCGCGCCGGACGGCCGGTGCTGCGGGTCCTTCGCGAGGAGCCGCAGCACCAGGGCCTCCAGGGCCTCGGGGATGTCCGGGCGCAGTTGGCGGATGGGCAGCGGCGGCTCGTACAGGTGGCGGTGCAGCACGCCGAGGGCGGTGGACCCGGCGAACGGGACGCTGCCGCTGAGCAGTTCGTGCAGCAGCACCCCGAGCGCGTACAGGTCGGTGTACGGGCCGACGGCGCCGCCCATCGCCTGCTCGGGCGCCATGTAGGCGGGGCTGCCGATGGGCGAGCCGGTGTGCGTGAGGCGCGTGGTGTCGGTGTCGAGTACGGAGGCCACGCCCAGGTCGAGCACGGTGACCGTGCCGTCCGGCTTCACCATCACGTTCCGCGGCTTGAGGTCGCGGTGGACGATCGGCACGGCGTGTACGGCGGCGAGCACGGCGCAGAGCTGCGCGGCGACCGCGACGGCCCAGGGCCACGGGTACGGCTCGTGCTCGGCCAGGTGGTCGGCGAGGTCGGCGCCCTCGACGTACTGCATCACCAGGTACAGGTCGTCGCCGTCGCTGCCCGCGTCGTGCACGGTGACCAGGCCCGGGTGGGCGACCTGCGCGGTGACCCGGCACTCGCGGACGAACCGGCGGCGCATCTCCTCGGCGGCGGTGGCGGCCGCCATGTGGTCGGGGCGCAGCAGCTTGACGGCGACGCGCCGGTCGAGCCGCCGGTCGTAGGCCGTCCAGACCTGGCCCATGCCGCCCTGGCCGATGACGGTGGACAGTTCGTACCGGTCGGTGATGACCCGTCCGTTCACTTGTCGTCTTCCTTGCGCAGGAGATCGCTCAGCTCGTCCAGCTCGGCGCGCACCCGGTCGATACGCGGCGACGCCTGCGGCTGCGGCTGCGCCCCGGGGTGGGGCTGCGGCTGGGTCACCGGCCGGGGCTGGGGGTGGGGCTGGGGGTGGGGGTGGGGCTGCGCGTACGGGTTGGCCTGGGGCTGCGGATACCCGTAGCCCTGGCCGCGCCCCACCTGCGGGTACGTCGGCGAGTACGGCGTGACGTGCGGGCGGACTCCCACCGGGTCCCGGTCGAAGTGGCGTATCTCGGCGAAGAGGTAGTACCCGGTGAACAGCGCCGCGTTGAGCAGGAGCCCGCCGACCGCCAGATCGGCCTGCCGGGTCTCGATGTCCTCGGGGACGAACGCGACGCACGTGACGGTGACGACCGCGGAGAGCCCGAACAGCCACCAGTCCCGCGCGCGGCGCGTCACGACGGCCAGCCGCACCAGCGTCGCCCCGGTGAGGAGGCCCAGGCTGAGCAGCGGCAGCACGGCGAACAGGACGCGCAGCACGATGACGTGCGTGGGCGTACGACGCTGCGGGGACGCGTAGCCGGGACCGGGGCCCGGGCCGGGGCCGTACATGGCTGCTCCTGATGTCCGGATCTGGACTCGTCTGGTTCGGGGTCGAGCGTATACAGCGACTCCGACAACCGCCCCGGGGATGTACCGACCTGTGATCTCCGGGCCTGATCAGGCCTCCAGCGTGCCGTCCGTCAGGCCGTCGTACAGGCCCTGGACGAGCTGTTCGCCGAGGCGGCCCGCCCGGCGCAGCGCCTGCTCGAACTCGGCGAGGGCGCGGAACCGCTCGCCGTACCGCCGCTGCTCGCCGAGCGGGAGCCGGGGGAGCTGGAGGCGCCGTACGTCGAGGCGGGTCGCGGTGGAGGCGTAGCTGCTGGCCTGCCGCTGGTTGGCGGTGCCGCGCAGGAAACCGGCGAGGAACCAGGGGTCGAGGGCCGCCGGGTCGGGGCGCAGGAGGTACAGGTTCCGGCCGAGCGCGGCGCCCGCCGTGGCGTCGTCGACGACGCGCGCGACGGAGCCGCCGCCCAGGACGGGGACGACGACGTCGCCGGCGCGGAGCAGCACGGGCTCTTCGCCGGGGCCGTGGGCCGAGCCTTGGGCTGAGCCTGGCGCTGAGCCTTGGGCCGACCCGTGGGCGGGGCCCTGGGCGGCGCCCTGGGCGGGGCCCTGGGCCGAGCCTGCGGCCGTGGCGTCCGGCAGGCTGCCGGAGGGCTCCTGGCCGGTCAGGACGTCCTGTTCGGTGAGGACGACATGGCCGCCGCCCGTGCCGGTGCCGCCGGCGTGGAGCTGGAGGGCGCCCGTGCGGGCGAGTTCGCCGACCGTGACACCGGGCGGCCGGGGCCCGTGGCCCGCGGGTGCGGTGGACGCGCCGGTCGCGGGGCGGGCGGCGGGCGGGGTGAGGTCGCCGGTGCGGCGCAGCTCGGCGGTGAGCCGGTCGCGTACGGCGGCGAGTTCGGCGGCGCCTCCGCCGGCGGCGGGGGGCGGGAGGTGGCGGGCGGGGGCGAGGTCCACGTCGTCGTCGAGGAGTTCGATGACCGGGACCGAACGGCTGGTGCCGGGGCGTGCCGTGACGGTGCCGTGCCGGTCGAAGGGCGTCCAGGCGTCGAGTACGGCGCTGTGGACGGCCTGCCAGTCGAGCGCGGAGCGTCCGGCGGCGGCGTGCTCGGCGGTGTCGACGACGAGCAGTTCGGGCGAGGGCGGCAGCGGTACGGCTCCGGGCGCGGGCCTGCGCAGCACCCACAGGTGGAGGGGGATGCCGTACGGGGGCGCCGCACCGGCCGGGAGGGCGATGACGGCGCGCAGGGCGCCGCGCCGCAGCAGGTCGGCGCGGATGCGGCGGCCCGAGCGGCGGGACGCGGCGGCGGGCGGCATGAGGAGGACGGCCGTGCCGCCGGGGCGGAGGCGGGCCAGGGCGTGCTGGACCCAGGCGAGCTCGGACTCGGTGCGGGCCGGGAAGCCGTACTCCCAGCGCGGGTCGTAGGCGAGTTCGTCGTGGCCCCAGTTGCGCTCGTTGAACGGCGGGTGGCACAGGACCGCGTCGGCGGTGAGCCCGGGGTACGCGTCGGCGCGGAGCGTGTCGCCCGCGTGGGCGTGCACCTCGGCGCCGGTGTGCAGGGCGAGCCGCAGGGCGGTGAGCGCCGCGAGGTCGGGGTCGGCCTCCTGGGCGTACAGGGCGGTGGGCCGGTCGACGGCGCGGAGCAGGGCGCCGGTGCCGGACGCGGGGTCGAGGACGGTGCGGGTGCCGCCGCCGTCGCGGCCGCCGGGGGGAGCGGCGACGGCGGCCATGAGGGCGGCGGGGCCGGGGGGCGTGAGCGTGTACTGGCGCGGGTTGGCGTCGAGGTGACGGCCCAGCAGGAACTCGAAGGCCTGGTGGGCGCCACCCGCCTCGGCGGCGAGCTCCGCGACGCCGCGCAGCAGCGGTACGGACGGCGCGAGCGCGGCGGCGGACGGCACGGTGACGGCGTGCGGGCTGCCGAGGCGGGCGGTGAGCACCTCGTCGAGCGCGGCGGGCAGCCGCTCGGCCAGTCGCTCGTCGGACACGGCGGCCAGCGCCGGCCACGCGGCGGACCGGTCGCGTACGAGGAGGAGCACACAGCCGGCGTGGAGGAGCGCCGTGGGGGCGCCGGCGGGGTGGCCTGCCGCCTGCTGCCAGACGCGTTCCTTGAGGGGGACCTCGGCGAGCTTGCCCTGGGCGCGCAGCCAGCGTTCGACGTCGGCGAGAGCGAAGGAGGGGCTGGTCTCCGTACCCCCGACGGGTTTGGGGAAGTCGGCGTGGCGGCGCCGCCAGTTGCTGACGGCGGCCCGGCCCACACCGGCGAGCCGCGCGATCCCGGCGGCGGTCACCTCTGCTGCGTTCTCCGGCACCTGGCCTGCTCCCTCCGTCCGCTCTGTGGCCCTCGATCCTACGACCGTGAGGCCACCCACTGTTTCACAGCGTGAGCTGAACCGAAACGCGTGAACCCTGTTGACTCGGTTCACAGGCTCTGGTCTCATTAGGTCCGTCGCCACACGTCACGTCTTTCCTCTTGGAGGGCACACCCATGTCCCACCCCACGCAGCAGTCCGCGCGCAACGGCCTGGGCATCGCGGCGCTGGTGCTCGGCATCATCGGCACCGTCTCGGGCCTGATCCCGCTGTTCTTCTGGCTCGCCGGCATCCTCGGGCTCATCGCGCTGATCCTCGGGCTCGTCGGCCGGGGCCGCGCCAAGCGCGGTGAGGCCACCAACAAGGGCGTGGCCCTGACCGGCACGCTCCTCGGCCTGGCGGCGCTGATCCTCTCGGTGGTCGGCGCGGTCATCACGTACAAGGCGGTGGACGAGGCCGTCACCGAGATCAACAAGGAGCTGAGCAAGACCGCCCCGAGCCAGGCGGCCCCGAGCCAGGCCGCAGGCGACAAGAACGACGGCACCGGCACCTCGGCCACGCCCGGCGCGACCGAGATCCCGAAGCTCCTGGAGGCCGACGACACCCTCGTCTACGACGACAACCTGGAGATCACCGTCTCCGGCGTCACACCCTTCGAGCCGAGCGACATCGCGGCCGGCCACACCGAGGGCAACAAGGCGTACAAGGTCACGGTCGTCATCGAGAACAAGAGCAAGGAGAAGTTCGACACGGCCCTGTTCACCATGGACGGCCGCGCGGGCAAGGACGGCGTGACCGCCGAGGAGATCTACGACGAGGGCACGGGTGACGGCTTCTCCGGCGCCATCGCGCCCGGCAAGAAGGCCACGGCCGTGTTCGCCTTCGACGCCCCGGCCGACGCGAAGACCCTCACCGTCGAGGTCAGCCCGGGCCTGGAGCACGAGGCCCAGCAGTGGGAGCTGAAGCTCTGACGGCGTCCCGCTGAAAGCCCGCTCTCCTCCTCCCACGCCTTCCCAGGAGCACCGCCCATGCCCGCCCGCGTCCCCGCCGCCCCCGCCGCCCCCGCCGTCCGCTCGGTCGCAGCGCTCGCCGCGATGGCCTCGTTCGGGCTCACGGGGTGCGGCGGACCGTTCGACGGCCTGTCAGGACCGCAGATCCTCACCACGGCGATCGAGACGACCAAGCAGGCCGGCTCGGTGACGCTCGACGTCACGCGCACCGCGCCCGACGGGCACCGCAGGGCCTACCTGACGGTCGGCTCCCGTGGCCGGTGCGCCGGCACCCTGACGGTCGGCTCCTCCGGAACCATGGAGCTGATCAGGACGGGAGACGTGGCCTACGTACGGTTCGACGAGGCGTTCCTGAGGGCGGAGCGGAAGGACAGCTCACCGGACGAGATCGACCGGACGTTCAAGGAACTGCGGGGCCGCTGGATGAAGACGGACGCCTCGGCCGCCACGGGAACCCCAGGCACCTCGGCCGCCACGGTCGCGGGGCGCGGCATCGGACTGTGCGACCTGGACGCGCTCCTCACCGGCCTGGAGTCGGGCGCCGGCTCCGCACGCCGGGGCGAGGAGACCACCGTGGACGGCCACCCGGCGCTGCGACTCACCGCCTCGTACGGCGGGACGACGGCCACGGCGTACGTCGCGACCGACGGCGCCCCGTACCTGCTGAAGCTCGTCACGCGAGGCGGGGACGAGCCGGGGACGGTCACGTTCTCGCGGTACGACAAGCCCGCCCCCGTCCGGGCCCCGGCGGCCCGCGACATCGTCGAGACGGGCAGCGCGGAGGCCGCCTGAGGCAAGCGGGATACCGAGACCGGGCCGGGGAGGCCGCCGCGAGGGGAGCGGCCATCCCGGCCCACTCGCTCTTTCGGGTCTACAGGCGGTGGCGCACCCACACGTTCGGCTCGACGTACACGGCGTACCCCTGCGACGCCTCGCAGCGGACCGGCGCCAGCGCACCCGGCACCTCCACGGGCCCGTCCGTGTCGAACGGCAGCCCGGTCCACTCACGCCAGCGCTCCACGGAGTCGCTGATCGTCATGGACGCCGTCGCCATCGAGTCGACGACCCCGCCCGCCCGCACATGGACCCGCAGCCACGGGTCGTGGGGCAGGCCGTCCTCCGGCCGGGTACGGAACGCGTACGCGGCGATCGGCGTGAACGGCTCCAGGTGCTTGCCGCTCGGCCTGAGCGGCGCGACGACCTCGCCGAAGCCGCGCTCGCGTGCGGCGTCGCGCATCGCGGCGAGCATGCGCGGGGAGAGGCCGCGGCCGAGCACGTCCTGCGCGACCGCTATCTCGATGGCGCTCACCGTGTCGGGCTTCCTGCCCGCCCGCCGGTCCTCCATGGCCCACACCAGCACCTGGTCCCAGCCCTTGGCCGGGAGCGCGCCCCTGCCTTCGGCGTCCAGCGCGAACGGCACGCTGAAGGACCGGGCGACGACGGCCCCTTCGGTGTCGAGCGCGACCTGCACGTATTCGGGGATCTCGCTGACCATCCAGTCGTAGGCGACATCCGCCACCGGGTCGTGCCGCATGAACTCCGGCCAGGTGTGGGGCATCTCCCACACGGCGTCCAGCAGGTCGGGGCGCTCGGCGAGACTGGTGATCCTCAGTTCCATGGAAGCAGGCTAGAGGCCCGCTCCGGGCGTCTCCCACCGATTTCAGGGCAAAGGCTCGGCGGGGCAGGTGTTCAGGACGCGCTTCATGGCGTCGCGTTCGGCGGCCGTGACCCACACGCCGTACTTCTTCTTCACGGCGACCTGCCGGGCCACGTACGCGCAGCGGAATCCCTTGGCGGGCGGCAGCCAGGTCGCCGTGTCGCCGTCGCCCTTGCGGCGGTTGGCGGCCGAGTCGACGGCGAGCAGGTTCAGCGGGTCGTTGGCGAAGCTTCGCCGCTTCTCGGCGTCCCACTGACCGGCGCCCTTCTGCCAGGCGTCGGAGAGGGCGACGACATGGTCTATGTCCACCTTGCCGTCGCCCCGCCGGAACGCGATGCGCTTCCCCGTGTACGGATCCTCGCTGATCACGCCGTGCGCGACCTTGCAGCGCTTGGCGCCGTCCTTGTACGTCACGTCGGTGGCGTCCCGCGTGAGGATGTCCTCGCGGGTGCCGCAGCCGTTGCCGTCGGTGTCGGCCCAGGCGCGCCCGAACTTCTCCCGCTCGTAACCGGTCTTGGGCGCACGTCCCTTGACGGTGAGCGTGTCGACGGCGGCGAGCGCGGTGCCGGCGGCGCCTGCTCCCGGGCTCTTGTCCTCGCCCTCGGTGGGCGTGCAGCCCGACACGGCGAGGGCGGCGGCGGTGAGCGCGGCGACGGTGAGGAACCTGGGTGCGAAGGCGCGGGCGCTGAGCATGTTCGAATCCTAGGGGGCCTCCCCCGCCCAGCCCGCCGACAGGACGTTGCGGTGGATGTCGAGTGCGGCCGTGGACCGGTTGAGGGTGATGTAGTGCAGCCCCGGCGCGCCCTCCGCCAGGAGACGGCAGGCCATGGCGGTGGCGTGGTCGACGCCGATGCGGTGGCCGGCCGCGCGGTCGTGCCGGGCGGCCTCCAGGCGGTGGGCGAGGTCCTCGGGGAAGGCGGCGTCGCTGAGTTCGGCGAAGCGGCGGATCTGCCGGACGTCGGTGGCCGGCATGATCTCCGGGATGACGGGCGTCTCGCAGCCCGCGGCCACGACGCGGTCCCGGAAGCGCAGATAGTCCTCGGCGTCGAAGAACATCTGCGTGACGGCGTAGTCGGCGCCGGCCCGGCACTTCTCGACGAAGTACCGGATGTCGTCGTCGGGCGACGCCGAGCGCGGGTGCCCCTCGGGGAACGCGGCGACGCCGATGGTGAAGTCGCCCAGGGACCGTACGAGTTCGACGAGTTGCCGGGCGTGGGTGAGACCGGCCGGGTGCGGCACCCACGTACCGCGCGGGTCGCCGGGCGGGTCGCCGCGCAGTGCGAGGACGTCGCGGATGCCGGAGGCCGCGTACTGGCCGATGATGCCGCGCAGTTCGGCCACCGAGTGGCCGACGGCGGTGAGATGGGCGACGGGCCGCAGCGTCGTCTCGGCCACGATCCGCTCGGTCACGGCGACGGTACGGTCCCGGGACGAGCCGCCCGCGCCGTACGTGACGGACACGAACGTCGGCGCCAGCGCCTCGATCCGGCGGATGGCGTCCCACAGGACGCGGGTGCCGTCGTCGGTGCGGGGCGGGAAGAACTCGAACGAGAAGCAGGGCGTGCCACTCGCCAGGGCCTCACGCAGCGACGGCTGCGAGAC
>NZ_JABWDV010000433.1:0-12199 GCF_013362995.1 Streptomyces sp. TRM64462
GGCGCCAGCGGCTACCGCCCCGAGCACACCCTCGGCTCCTACCAGCTCGCCCTCGATATGGGCGCCCACGTCATCGAGCAGGACCTCGTGCCCACCCGCGACGGCCACCTGGTGTGCCGTCACGAGAACGACATCACCGGCACCACGGACGTCGCCGACCACCCGGAGTTCGCCTCCCGCCGCACCACCAAGACCGTCGACGGCCAGTCCCTCACCGGCTGGTTCACCGAGGACTTCACGCTCGCCGAGCTGAAGACCCTCCGCGCCAAGGAGCGCATCCCCGGCACCCGCCCCGACAACACCCTGTACGACGGCCGCTGGACCGTTCCCTCGTTCGAGGAGGTGCTGCGCTGGGCCGAGAAGGAGGGCCGCCGTCGCGGCCACCCGGTGTGGCTGCACGTCGAGACCAAGCACCCCACCTACTTCCGCAAGCTCGGCCTCGGCCTGGAGGAGCGCCTCGCGAAGCTGCTGCGCCGCTACGGCCGGCACCGCGCCGACTCCCCGACGTTCCTCCAGTCGTTCGAGCCCACCAGCATGCAGCGCATGGCCCGGCTCGTCGGCACCCCGCGCGTCGTCCTGCTGTGGACGCCCGACGACCGCCCCTGGGACTTCGTCGAGGCCGGCGACCCGCGCACCGTCGCGGACCTCATCACGCCCCGGGGCCTCGACTGGATCGCCTCGTACGCGCAGGGCATAGGCCCGCTCGCCGACCTGGTCATCCCCAAGGGCCCGGACGGCAGGCTCGGCGAGCCCACCACGCTCGTCCGCGACGCCCACGCCCGGGGCCTGGTCCTGCACCCGTACACGCTGCGCAACGAGAACAGCTTCCTGCCCGCCGACTTCCGGCGCGGCACGGACCCCAACGCGTACGGCGACGTGTTCGGCGCCTACCAGGCGTACTTCGCCACCGGCATCGACGGCATCTTCACCGACCAGCCCGACACGGGCCTGCTCGCGGCCGCCGACCACCGCGACCGCGGCTGACACCGAACAAGGACGCACCGGACACGGGGCACGGGGCACCGGGCACGGGGCGCGGGGCGCGGGGGAGCGTCACCCCCGTGCCCCCGCACCCGCCCCATCGGGCGATTCCCCGCCGCCCCGGCAACCGCCCCCGCCCCGCCGCGTGTCGTGCCCGGCATGACGCCCCGTGAACCAGCCCCGCACCACCCGACGGCACCCCCCGGACTGGCCGGCCTGGTCGGCGCCCTCACCCCGCTGCTCACCGCCGAGTCCGACGCGGAGGCCCCGGCGGCGGGCGTCGAGTCCCGCGATCTCCAGCAGGCGGTCTGGCTGCGGCTCCTGGAGCGCCTCGACGGCCCCGGCGTACCCGATCGCCCCGCCGACTGGCTGCGCCGCGCCGTCCGCGCCGAGGCCCGCCGCGCCCGCCGCACCGCCGTACGCGAACTCCCGTACGACGACGAACCGGCGCCCGACGCCCGAGACGAACCCACGCCCGACACCGGCCCGGAACGCGCCGCCCTCGACGCCGAACGCCGCCGCGCCCTGCGTGCCGCGGTACGCCGCTCACCCGCCGGATGCCGACGGCTGCTGACTGCGATGCTGTCGCCGAACGACCCCACCTACCGCGAAATCGCAGGAAAGTTGGGTATCTCACAGGGGAGTTTAGGGCCGATGCGTTCCCGGTGCCTGGGATGCCTGCGCAGAATGCTCGCGGCAGAGGTTGCCGTTCCTGACCATCGGGGAAAGGTGCGGTAGACCGACAGGGCGTATCAGGTGAGCCGGAGGCATGCACACATGGGCATGAGCGTGACCATCTCAGCGGCAAGCGCACAGGATGCCGAACAGATCCTCAAGCTGCAGTACCTCTGCTACCAGACGGAGGCCGAGCTGTACGGGGACTACCGCATCGAGCCCCTCACCCAGTCGCTCGACGACCTGAAGGCCGAACTCGGGCGCGGCCACGCGCTCGTCGCCCGCCTCGGCGACGAGGTCGTCGCGTCCGTACGCGGCGAGATCGACGAGGACGGTACGGCCCGCATCGGCAAGCTCATCGTCCACCCGAGGATGCGCCGCCACGGCCTGGGCGGCCGCCTCCTCGACGCCATCGAGGAGCACTTCGCCGGCGACCGCGCGGCCGCCGCCAAGCGGTTCCAGCTCTTCACCGGCCACCGCAGCGAGGGCAACCTGCGCCTCTACCGCAAGAAGGGCTACGAGGCCGTGGGCACCCACCGGATCGGCCCCCGCCTCACGGTCGTCACGCTGGAGAAGGCCGCCTGACGGAAGGCCGCCTGACAGAGCGCGGGCAAGCTCAGGCGGCCGCCGCCACCCGGCGCGCGCGGCGCAGCCACAGGATCCCGGTCACCGGCAGCAGCACCGGGATGAAGACGTACCCGTAGCCGAACTCCGACCAGACCGTGCTGTCCGGGAACGCCGAAGGCTCCAGCAGCGTCCACGTCCCCACGACCAGCACACCCGCCAGCTCGGCGGCGCAGCACACCAGCGCCGCCCTGCGGGCCGTCTCACCGCCGCGCACCAGCGTGTACGTGATGAAGACGTAGACCACCGCGGCCACCGCCGACAGCGCGTACGGCAGCGGAGCCGCGTCGAACTCGGTGGCGATCTGGTACGCCGAGCGCGACACCGCGCCGACCGACATCACGCCGTACAGCCACACCAGCAGCATGCCGGGGCCCTTGACCAGACGGCCGTCGGCCATGTCAGCCCTCCCACCAGATGTCGTGGAGGCGCACCTCCAGCACCGCCAGCACCACCGCCCCGGCCGCCGCCGTCGCCGAACCCCACCGGGTCCGCTCCACGAGCGACATGAAGCCCGCCGCCGGGACGGCGAGGAACGCGCCGAGCAGATACGCCAGGAAGATCGCCGTGCCCTCGTCGGCCTCGCCGCCGCCCGCCAGCCGCACCACGCCGACGACCAGCTGGGCCAGCGCCAGCACCGTCACCACGGCCATGCCGATGAAGTGCCAGTCCTTCGTCGGCTGGTCCCGGTACGCGGCGAAGCCGCACCACGCGGCGAGAGCGAGGGCGGCCACGGACACCGTGACCGTCAGGGCGATGAGCATGGGCCCGAGACTATTACGGAGGAAAACACCCCCGGCCCCCGGCCCCGCACGGCACGTGGTCTTGACCACAGCCACCGCCTCGGCAGCCGCGGCGGGGCACGCATCGCGCACCGCCCGCCGGTCGCGTCCACGCAGGCCACAGCCCGTTCCGAGGCGGACGCGCGCCCGTCCTTCGCCGTCCGAATGCCGCACGTTCGGCGTCCGCTATGCGGACATCCCGGATCGATCACCGACCCCGTCTGCTTTACTGCAGCCATGACCACGACGAGCAGCCGCACCCTTGCGACCGAGGCGATGAAGACGCCCGGTGCTCGTCGCATGTGTCGAATGTGCGCCTTCTGAGGGCCCCTGACCGAGCCTCGCGCCCCGAAGCGAGACCCGACAGCCGATCCGGCCGGCCGAGCCAGTCGGCCACGTCCGCACGGACGGGCCCTGCTTGCTCCGCGCACACGCCTCACAGGCAGCCGTGCCGCGCGTCGGAATGTCGGAACGACGAATTCTCTCGACAGTGACGGAAACCCCTGTGATCACCACCAAGGGCCTGACCAAGGTCTACGAGTCGCGCGGCCGCCAGGTCACCGCTCTGGACGGCGTCGACCTGCACGTCCGCGAGGGCGAGGTGTTCGGCGTCATCGGCCGGAGCGGCGCCGGCAAGTCCTCCCTCATCCGCTGCGTCAACCTCCTGGAGCGCCCCACCTCCGGCACCGTGACGGTCGACGGCACCGACCTCACCGCGCTCGCCGGGCGCGGCCGCCGCGCCGGCAAGGACCTGCGCGCCGCCCGCAGCCGTATCGGCATGGTGTTCCAGCACTTCAACCTGCTGTCCTCGCGCACCGTCCAGGACAACATCGAACTGCCCCTGGAGATCCTCGGCGTCTCCGGCGCCGAACGCGCCCGCCGCGCCCTCGAACTCCTCGACCTCGTCGGACTCGCCGACAAGGCCAAGGCGTACCCCGGCCAGCTCTCCGGCGGCCAGAAGCAGCGCGTCGGCATCGCCCGCGCCCTCGCCGGCAACCCCAAGGTGCTCCTCTCCGACGAGGCCACCAGCGCCCTCGACCCGGAGACCACCCGCTCCATCCTCCACCTGCTGCGCGACCTCAACCGGCAGCTCGGCCTGACCGTCCTCCTCATCACACACGAGATGGACGTCGTGAAGACGATCTGCGACTCCGCCGCCCTGATGCGCAAGGGCAGGGTCGTGGAATCCGGCACGGTCGCCGAACTGCTGGCCACGCCCGGCTCCGAGCTCGCCGCCGAGCTGTTCCCGGTGACCGGCGACGCCTCAGGCCCCGACCGCACGGTCGTCGACGTCACCTTCCACGGCGACGCCGCGACCCAGCCGGTGATCTCCCAGCTCTCCCGTACCTACAACATCGACATCTCGATCCTCGGCGCGGCGATGGACACCGTCGGCGGCCGGCAGATCGGCCGCATGCGGATCGAACTCCCCGGCCGCTACGAGGAGAACGTCGTGCCCGTCGGATTCCTGCGCGAACAGGGCCTCCAGGTCGACGTCGTGGACGCCGTGGACACCGTCGAGTCCGCTCCGGTCAAGGAAGGTGCTCAGTGAGCTGGTCCGAGATGCAGCCCCTGCTCAGCCAGGGAACCATCGACACCCTCTACATGGTCCTCTGGGCCACCGTCGTGTCGGTCGTAGGCGGACTGCCGATCGGCATCCTGCTCGTCCTCACGGACAAGGGCGGACTGCTCCAGAACACTGTGGTCAACAAGGTCGTCGGCGCGATCGTGAACATCGGCCGCTCGCTGCCGTTCATCATCCTGCTGATCGCCCTCATCCCCTTCACCACACTCGTCGTCGGTACCTTCATCGGCCCCACCGCGATGATCGTCCCGCTCGCCATCGGCGCCATCCCGTTCTTCGCCCGCCTCGTCGAGACGGCGATCCGGGAGGTCGACCACGGGCTGGTCGAGGCCGTCGAGTCCATGGGCGGCTCGATCCCCACGATCGTCCGCAAGGTGCTGCTGCCGCAGGCCCTTCCGTCGCTCGTCTCCGCCGTCACCACCACCGTGATCGTCCTCATCGGCTACTCGGCGATGGCCGGCGCGGTCGGCGGCGAGGGCCTCGGCTCCAAGGCAGTCACCTACGGCTACCAGCGCTTCGACACCACTTTCATGCTGGTCACGGTCGTGATCCTGGTCGCGATCGTCACCGTCGTCCAGCTCATCGGTGACGGCGTCGTGCGGCTCCTCGCGCGCCGCGGCCGCACCGCCTCCTGACCACACCCCCCCGCACACGAGCCCGCACTCCTTGTCCGGGCGTACACCGCACCACCAGAAAGAGGCACTTTTCGTGCGTAAGAACATCAAGCTCACCACGGCCTTCGCCGCCATCACCGCCGCCACCCTCGGCCTCACCGCCTGCGGCACGGCATCGGACCCCGGCAACGCCGACTCCGGCACCGCCGACACGTCCAAGCCCCTCGTCGTCGCCGCGTCCCCGACGCCGCACGCCGACATCCTCACCTACGTGAAGGACCACCTCGCCGAGAAGGCCGGCCTCAAGCTGGAGGTCAAGGAGTTCACGGACTACGTCCTGCCCAACACCGCCACCCAGCAGGGCCAGGTCGACGCGAACTACTTCCAGCACAAGCCGTACCTGGACGACTTCAACCAGAAGAACAAGACCACGATCGTCCCGGTCGTGAACGTCCACCTCGAACCGCTCGGCCTGTACTCCCACAAGGTCAAGGCCCTCAAGGACATCAAGCCCGGCCAGACCGTCGCCGTCCCCAACGACACCACCAACGAGGGCCGCGCCCTCAAGCTCCTCGCCGACAACGGCCTCATCACCCTCAAGGACGGCGTCGGCTCCGCCGCGACCCTCGCCGACATCACCGACAAGAAGGGCCTGGAGTTCAAGGAGCTGGAGGCCGCCACCGTGCCCCGCGCCCTCCACGAGGTCGACGCCGCCGTCATCAACGGCAACTACGCCATCGAGGCCGACCTGAAGCCCGCCCAGGACTCCCTCGCCCTGGAGAAGGCCGACAGCAACCCTTACGCCAACTTCCTCGCCGTCAAGAAGGGCAACGAGAAGGACCCGCGGGTCGAGAAGCTCGCCGAGCTCCTCAACTCGCCCGAGGTGAAGAAGTACATCGAGGACACCTACAAGGGCTCCGTCATCCCCGCCTTCGGCGCGGCGAAGTAAGCCCCCGGGTCACGGCCCGCCCCACCGCGGCCCCGCGCACCACCCCGGTGCGCGGGGCTCGTCCGTCCCCCGGCAGCACCCCGGGGGCCTGGCCATGCACACCACCGCGTTCATGCTGCATGCTGTCCGTTCACCGGTTTTCACCGGCAGTACCCAGCAGTCCCAGCAGTCCCAGCAGTAGCCGGCAGTACCCAGCAGTCACCAGCAGTCACGAGCAGTCCTCGGCCTTCGGCATGGAGCGGCACATGACCACCACGTTTCCGGACATCTCCATCAGCACGGAACGGCTGGTGCTGCGCCCCTACGACCCGACCGACATCCCGGCGCACACCGAGATGATGAACGACGAACTCGTCGTCGCCTGGACCTCGGCCCCGCACCCGTACACCACCGCCCACGCCGAGGACTGGGTCAGCAGGATCGCTCCTGCGGAACGCACCAGCGGCCGCGGCCTCGTCCTCGCCGTCACCGAGTTCCTCACCCAGCGGCTCGTCGGCACCGTCCACCTCCGCCACACCGACTGGCGCGCCAAGTCCGCCGAGATCGCCTACATCACCGCCGCCTGGGCCCGCGGCGAGGGCTACGCCACCGAATCCGTCCTCGCCGTCGCCACCTGGCTCCTGCGCGAACAGCGCTTCGAGCGCCTGGAACTGCGCACCCCCGCCGACAACACCGCCTCCCAGCAGGTCGCCCAGAAACTCGGCTGCATCAGCGAAGGGGTCCTGCGCAACGCCTGGATAGCGCGCACCCAGACGGAGGACGGCCACTGGACCGACATCAGAACCGACCTGATCGTCTGGAGCATCCTCCCCGAGGACCTCGACGGCGCCACCGACCAGCTCGCCGACGCCGGCTACCCCTCCTACACCGACTGGAACTGATCACCACATCCGCACGGAAACCTGCCGCCCGGCCCCGTTCCAGGTACCCTCACCCTGCCCCGACCTGCACCGACACCTCCAGGGAGACAGACCAAGATGGCCGACCGGGTCACGGTGATCGGATGGGACGGCTCGCCCCTCACCGCGGCCGCGCGGTCCGCCCTCTCGGCCGCCACCCTCGTCGCCGGAGCCGCCCACCACCTCGCGCTCCCGGAGGTCCCCGCCCACGCCGAACGCATCCGCCTCGGCAGCGTCGACCTCGCCGCCCGCCGCATCGCGGGACACCGCGGCACCGCCGTCGTCCTCGCCGACGGCGACCCCGGCTTCTTCGGCGTCGTCCGCACCCTCCGCGCCCCCGAACACGGCCTCGAAGTCGAGGTCGTCCCCGCCGTCTCCTCCGTCGCCGCCGCCTTCGCCCGCGCCGGCATGCCCTGGGACGACGCCCGCATCACCGTCGCCCACACCCGTACGCTGCGCCGCGCCGTCAACGTCTGCCGCGCCCACCCGAAGGTCGCCGTCCTCACCTCACCCGGCGCGGGACCCGCCGAACTCGCCCTCATGCTGGACGGCGTCCACCGCACCTTCGTCATCTGCGAGGCCCTCGGCACCGACCGCGAGCAGGTCACCGTCCTCACCTCCGACAAGGCCGCCGACCACACCTGGCGCGACCCCAACGTCGTCATCGTCATCGGCGGCTCCGCCACCGCGCCCGGCACCCAGGGCGCTCAGGGCGGCGGCTGGCTCATGGGCCCCGACCCCGGCCCCGTACGCGGCTGGGCCCTGCCACCCGAGTCGTACGACGCGTCGTACGGCGACGGGGGCACCGCCCGGGAACCGGGCACCGGCGACGGGGCCGACCTCCGGGCCGCCCAGCTCGCCCGCCTCGGCCCCCGCGTCGGCGACCTCGTCTGGGACATCGGCTGCGGTTCCGGCGCCTTCGCCGTGGAGGCCGCCCGCTTCGGCGCCGCCGTCATCGCCGTCGACGCCGACCCCGCCGCCTGCGCCCGCGCCGACGCCGCCGCCCGCCGCTTCGGCGTCCAGCTCCAGACCGTCGCCGGACGCGCCCCGTACGTCCTGGAACGGCTCCCCGAACCCGACGTCGTACGGGTCGGCGGCGGGGGAGCGGCCGTCGTGGCCGCGTGCGCCGACCGGCGCCCCGAACGGATCGTCGCCCACGCGGGCACCCGCGACGAGGCCGAAGCCGTCGCGTCGGCGCTCGCCGACGGCGGGTACACGGTCGAGTGCGCCCTCCTCCAGGCCGTCGCCCTCGACCCGGCGGCCTGGTCCGAACGCCACCGCTCCGTGGCCTTCCTCATCGCCGGACGCAGAACCGCCCCGTGATCCCGTCGCTACACAAGGCCAGGTAGGCTGGCCGATCGTTCCACTCCAGCCGGGCATGCGGCAGGTCGTTCGCCAATGTCCGGAGAAGGCGCCTTCTTTGGGGGCACCGGGAGGGAACGCTACCGGGGGGTGCGCGACGTGGCGCAGTCCACAGCCGATGGTGGCGCAAGCCGCTGCCATGCGCGGCCGATACCGCGAGAATGCTGCATGTCCGCGTGCTGTTCGTGCCGCGCGGCGCGCACGCTCGTTATCTGTTGACGGGCGGAAGTCTGAAGGAGCACAACCGATGGGCGAGGGGTACGCATGACTGACACCGGCCAGGTCCCGGGCGAGGGACAGCCGGAGAACGCAGGCATGGTGGAGCAGCCGGGCATGCCCGTTCCGGGTGCGTACACCTTCCTGGACCCCTCCGAGAGCCCCGCGGACGACGACGACCTGCTCCTGATGCCGGGCTCCCAGGGCGCCTGGACCGAGCCGCAGCCCGGCGTGGCCCCGGCCCCGCCGGTGGCCGTCCCGATGGCCCAGGCGCCGGCGCCCGCCCCCGTTCCCGCGCCGGCTCCCGAGGCGGCACCGGCTGCCGATGTGCCGGCCCAGGTACCCGCTCCGGCGCCGGCGCCCATGGCGGAAGCGGTCGCTCCGCAGCCGGTGGCGCCGGACCAGCCGGCGGTCGCCGAGCAGCAGCCCGCGTACGAGCCGCCGCTCATGCCGGAGGCCCCGCAGCACGTACCGCCGCCGTACGAGCACCTGGCCGTCCACGAGACCGGCGCGCACGAGGCGGGGGGCCGGGACTCCGGTTCCGTCGACCTCGGAGCCGTACGCATCCCGCCGCCCGCGCCCGAACCGGCCCCTGCCGCAGCGCAGGCTCAGGCGCAGGTCCATGCCCAGGCGCAGGTACAGGTCCAGGCGCCCACGCCCGTACCGGCACCCGCCCCCGCTCCCGCTTCCGCGTCTGCGCCGCAGCACGCGCGGCGTCCGCTGCACATGGGCCCGCCCGTGCCGGACCCGGCGGGCGGCGTGGTGCGTTCGCTCGCCGACCGCGGCCCCGCCACCGCGGCGCCCGGCGCCGTCCCGCAGGCCCCGGTGCCCGCCCAGGGCCCGACGACGGCCGGGCCCGAATACCTGGACGTGCCCCGCGAGGAGCCCGCCGCCGCCCCGGCGCCGCCGCAGACGGCGGCGGAGATCCCGCCGCAGGGCGCCGAGCCGTGGTCCCAGGTGCCGGTCCAGAAGGAGTCACAGCAGCCCCAGGGGTCATTCGTCGCCCCAGCAGAAACGGTCGGCCAGTTCGTCCCCGTGGAGGGCACGGTCCCGACCACCCCGCACCTCGCGCCCACCCCGCCCCCGGCCACCCCGGAGGAGCCCGCGCCCGCCCCGGAGCCGACGGCCGCCGAACCGGTCGCCGCCGAGCCGGGCCCCGTCGAGCCGGTCGCCGAGCCGGCCGAGGCGGAGGCCGCCCAGGCAGAGCCCGAGCCGCCGCAGCAGCCGACCGCCGAGCCGCTCGCGGTGGTGGCCCCGGACGCCACAGCCCCCGAAGCCGTACCAGCTGCCCCCGAAGCCGCACTGCCCGAGCCGGTGGCCCCGCCTGCGGAGCCGCCCGTCGAGGCCCCCACCCCTGAGCCGGTCGCGGAGGCACCTGCCCCGGAGCCCGCGCCCGCCCCGGAGCCGACGGCCGCCGAGCCGACCGCTCCGGAGACCCCCGAGGAGCCGGCCGCCACGGTCCCGGCCCCCCGCGAGGCCGAACCCACCACGGCGGAGGCGCCCGAGCAGCAGGCCGCCCCCGAGGCCGTGGAGGCGGCCCCCGAGGCCCCCGAGGTGATCGAGACCCCCGAGGCCCCGGCAGAACCGGAACAACAGCCCGAACCCGCAGCGGACACCACGCCCGCGGACGCGCCCACCCCCGCCGAGACCCCGGCCGAAGTCCCCGCCGAAGCCCCGGCCGAGACCCCGGCCCCGGCGGCGGAGGACACGCCCCCGGCAGAGGAGCCCGCCCCGGCCGCCGCCCCCGAGGAGCAGCCCGCGACGGACGCGCCGGCACCGGGCTACGCGGACGCCGAACGCGAGGCGATCCTCCGCGTGATGCGGGAGCGCCGCGACATCCGCAACGGCTTCCGCAGCGACCCCATCCCGCACGAGGTACTCCTTCGCGTCCTGGAGGCGGCCCACACGGCACCGTCCGTCGGCCACTCCCAGCCGTGGGACTTCGTCGTCATCCGCTCCGCCGAGACGCGCCGCGCCATGCACGAACTGGCGCAGCGTCAGCGCGAGGCGTACGCCAAGTCGCTGCCCAAGGGCCGGGCCAAGCAGTTCAAGGAACTGAAGATCGAGGCGATCCTCGACACTCCGGTGAACATCGTCGTCACCGCCGACCCGACCCGCGGCGGCCGCCACACCCTGGGCCGCCACACGCAGCCGCAGATGGCCCCGTACTCCTCCGCACTCGCGGTCGAGAACCTCTGGCTGGCCGCCCGCGCAGAGGGCCTGGGCGTCGGCTGGGTCAGCTTCTTCGACGAGCGCGAGATGGTCCGCTCCCTGGGCCTGCCCGAGCACCTCGAAGTCGTCGCGTACCTCTGCGTCGGCTACGTCGACGAGTTCCCGGAGGAGCCCGAGCTGATGCAGGCGGGCTGGTCCAAGCGCCGCCCGCTCTCCTGGGTCGTCCACGAGGAGACGTACGGCCGCCGCGCCCTGCCCGGCGAGGAACCGCACGACCTCCTCCAGGAGACCGTCGCCAACATCCGCCCGCTGGACGCGAAGGCGCTCGGCGAGGCGTGGGAGCGCCAGAAGCGCATGACGAAGCCGGCCGGGGCGCTCGGCATGCTGGAGATCATCTCCGCGCAGCTCGCCGGCCTGTCCCGCGCCTGCCCGCCGCCCATCCCGGAACCGGCCGCCGTGGCGATCTTCGCGGGCGACCACGGGGTGCACGCCCAGGGCGTCACCGCCTGGCCCCAGGAGGTGACCGGCCAGATGGTCGCCAACTTCCTCGGCGGCGGCGCGGTCTGCAACGCGTTCGCCAACCAGGTCGGCGCGGAGGTGTGCGTCGTCGACGTCGGCGTCGCCACGGACCTCCCGGCCACGCCGGGCCTCCTGCCCCGCAAGGTCCGCCCCGGCACAGCCGACTTCACCACCGGCCCCGCGCTCAGCCGCGAGGACGTCCTCTCCGCCATCGAGGTCGGCATCGAGACGGCCCGCGACCTGGTCGCCGCCGGCAACAAGGCGATCCTCACGGGCGAGATGGGCATCGCCAACACGACGGCGTCGGCCGCGCTCATCTCGGTGTACACGGGTACGGACCCGGCCGAGGTCACCGGCCGGGGCACCGGCATCAACGACGAGATGCACGCGCGCAAGGTCGACGTCGTGCGCCGCGCCCTCGACCTCCACAAGCCGGACCCGGCGGATCCGGTCGGCGTCCTCGCGGCGATCGGCGGGCTGGAGCACGCGGCGATGGTCGGCTTCATCCTGGGCGGCGCGTCCCTGCGTACCCCCGTCATCCTCGACGGTGTCAGCGCGGGCGCCGCGGCCCTGGTCGCCCGGGCCGTCGCGCCCGAGGCCCTGGCGGCCTGCATCGCAGGCCACCGCAGCGCCGAGCCCGGCCACGTGGCGGCCCTCAACAAGCTGGGCCTCCGCCCCCTGGTCGACCTCGACCTCCGCCTCGGCGAGGGCACCGGCGCGCTGCTGGCCCTCCCGCTGGTCCAGAGCGCGGCCCGGGCGATGCACGAGGTGGCGACGTTCGACTCGGCAGGCGTAACAGAGAAGTAGCGCAGGCGTGCCCC
>NZ_JABWDV010000433.1:12222-15195 GCF_013362995.1 Streptomyces sp. TRM64462
GGGCACGCCTGTCCCCACCCCACACCCACCCCCACCGGCGTGCAGTCGCCGTTACGGCGGGAGGGGACGCGGAGGGGGTCGCCCCCGCAGGATTGGCGGTGCCGAGACGGCAATCCAGAACGGCTCCCGAGCCCGCCAATCCGAGGAGGTGAGCCCCGGAGCGGCCCCGACCCACGACGCACGGGACCGCGCGCCGCCCATCCGTCTGGGGACCAGGGGCGTACCGGTCACAGTGACGAGATCAACGTGGTCCGGCCGTAACGCTCATGCGTGGGCCCCGTATCGTGGTCGCCAGCGCAGAAGCACCCTCCACCCCCCGCCCCACCAGCCGCTTCACCGTCGCAGTGGCGCAGCACCGCACCGCACCACCCGCCCGAGGAGACCACACCGCCATGGTCGAGTACGCCGAGCAGCCCGCCTACCCCGTCGGACTCCGCCTCTCCGGGCGCCGGGTCGTCGTCATCGGTGGCGGCCAGGTGGCCCAGCGCCGCCTCCCCGCGCTGATCGCGGCAGGCGCGGACGTCACGCTCATCTCCCCGTCCGCCACGGCATCCGTGGAGGCCATGGCCGAGGCCGGCGAGATCCGCTGGGAGCGCCGCCGCTACGAGGAGGGCGACCTCGCGGACGCCTGGTACGCGCTGATCGCGACGCCCGACACCGAGGCCAACACCCGCGCGTCCGCCGAGGCCGAGCGCACCAAGACGTGGTGTGTGAGGGCCGACGACGCCGAGGCGGCCACCGCCTGGACCCCGGCGACAGGACGCATCGAGGGTGTGACCGTCGCGGTCCTCACCGGCAACGACCCGCGCCGCTCGGCGGCCGTCCGCGACGCGATCGTGGAGGGCCTGCGCGACGGCACCCTGACCGCCCCGCAGCACCGTGCCCGTACGCCGTTCGTGGCGCTGGTCGGCGGCGGCCCGGGCGACCCGGACCTGATCACGGTACGCGGCCGCCGCCTCCTGGCCGAGGCGGACGTCGTCATCGCGGACCGCCTCGGCCCGCGCGACCTGCTGGACGAGCTGCCGCCGCACGTCGAGGTCATCGACGCGGCGAAGATCCCGTACGGCCGTTTCATGGCCCAGGAGGCCATCAACAACGCGCTCATCGAGCACGCCAAGCAGGGCAAGTCCGTCGTCCGCCTCAAGGGCGGCGACCCGTTCGTCTTCGGGCGCGGGATGGAGGAGGCCCAGGCGCTGGCCGCGGAGGGCATCGCCTGCACGGTCGTCCCCGGCATCTCCAGTTCGATCTCCGTGCCCGGCGCCGTCGGCATCCCGGTCACCCACCGCGGCGTCGCCCACGAGTTCACGGTGGTCAGCGGCCATGTGGCGCCCGACGACCCGCGTTCGCTCGTCGACTGGGAGTCCCTGGCGAAGCTGCGCGGCACGCTGGTGATCCTGATGGGCGTCGACAAGATCGGGAAGATCGCGGAGGCGCTCGTCGCGCACGGCAAGGACCCGTCGACGCCGCTCGCCCTGGTCCAGGAGGGTACGACGGCGGCGCAGCGCCGCGTGGACGCGACGCTGGCGACGGTCGCGGAGACGGTGGTGGCCGAGGAGGTCCGCCCGCCGGCGGTGATCGTGATCGGCGACGTGGTGGCCGAGGGCCCGCAGAAGACCCCGCAGACGAGGCACTGAAGGACCCCAGGCGGACCCACCGACACCAAATGAGCAGCATCAGTAGTAAGGGACCGCAGCAGCCGTGGCAGAACTGATCACCGTCGACGACCCGGACGACCCGCGTCTGCACGACTACACGGGCCTGACCGACGTCGAACTGCGCCGCCGGCGTGAGCCCGATGAGGGTCTGTTCATCGCGGAGGGCGAGAAGGTGATCCGCCGCGCGGTGCAGGCGGGGTACGCGATGCGGTCGATGCTGCTGACGCCCAAGTGGGCCGACGTGATGCGCGACGTGATCGACGACGCCTCCGCCCCGGTGTACGTGGTGAGCCCGGATCTCGCCGAGCGGGTCACCGGCTATCACGTGCACCGCGGCGCGCTCGCCTCGATGCAGCGCAAGCAGCTCCCGCAGGCCGCGGACCTGGTACGGACGGCGCGCCGCGTGGCGGTGATGGAGTCGGTGAACGACCACACCAACATCGGCGCGATCTTCCGCAGCGCCGCCGCGCTCGGTATGGACGCGGTGCTGCTGTCGCCGGACTGCGCCGACCCGCTGTACCGCCGGTCGGTGAAGGTCTCCATGGGTGCCGTCTTCTCGGTCCCGTACGCCCGCCTGGACACCTGGCCCCACGATCTGGAGGCGGTACGGGAGGCGGGCTTCCGGCTCCTGGCGCTGACCCCCGACGCCCGCGCGACAGCGATCGACGAGGCGGCTCCGCACACGCTGGACCGCGTCGCGCTGATGCTGGGCGCGGAGGGCGAGGGCCTGTCGGCCCGAGCCCTGCGTGCCGCGGACACCTGGGTGCGCATTCCGATGGCCCACGGTGTGGACTCGCTCAACGTGGGCGCGGCAGCGGCAGTGGCGTTCTACGCGGTGACGGCAGGCCGCCCGCACGCCTGAGCCCCCGACTGCCCCGCCGCTGCCTCCGCTGTCCCCGCTACCCCTGCAACGCCTGGGCGCCGGCGATGCCCAGGAGGACGATGAGGGTGACGACGACGAAGACGAACAGGCGCTGCCGCAGCAGCCTCGGGTTGGCCGGCCGGCGGAGGCCCGACGAGGTGCCCGCCCCGGTCCCCCCGGTCCCCGTGCCCGGGCCGGGACGCCGCCGCCCGGTACGCGAGCCGGTACGGGCCCCCGGGTGCGACGGGTACGACGCGTGCGGCGTCTGGCGCGGAGACGGCGCGGACACCGGCGCCTGGGCGGCCCGCAGCCTCGACCCCGTCCCGCCTCCGCCACCGGTGTGCGGCCCCGTGCCACGGGTCCCCTGCGGGCGGCGCTGAGTCGTCCGTTCCGTATACCGCTCCGTGGGCCGGACCGGCGCCCGCGCCTGGCCGCCCCGCTGCGGGGCGTGCGACG
>NZ_JABWDV010000434.1 GCF_013362995.1 Streptomyces sp. TRM64462
GGGCGCTGCTGCGGCTGTGGGTGCGCAAGGAGGCCCTGCTGAAGGCCGGCCGGACCGCGTACGCCGCACCCGGGGGCCCGGACCTGTCCGGCCTCCCGTGGGCGGACGGCCCGCAGCCCCGCGCGAGCCGCGTCGGCGGCCTCCATGTCCTGGACTGGACGGACCACCGCCGGGCGGCCCTGGTGACGGTGGTCAGCGCCGTACCCGCCACACCCTTCCCCGCGAACCCCGCGCACTTCTGAGGTATCGAGGTCACCGCATGTCAGCACACCCCGCACACCCCGCACACACCGCAGAGCCCGTCACGTCCCTGACCGTCCCGTTCTCCGGCCTCCGGGCCGGAACGGCCCCGATGAGCTGGGGCCAGCGCGCGATCTGGAAGTCCATCGCCTGGCTGAAGGAGGAGGCCCACTACTTCAACACGCCCCGTGTGGTGCGAATCCCGGACGGAACGACCACGGACCGGGCCGTCGCGGCGATAGCGGGCGTGCTGACGCGCCATGAGGCTCTGCGGACGACGTTCGCGGACGGGCCGGACGGCGGGACACAGACGGTCCACGGCGAGGGAGAGGTCACGGTGGAGGTCCACGCCACCGCGGCTCCCCTGCCGGAGGAGGAGGCCGCGGCCTTCGCCCGCCGCCTGGCCGCGACGGCGTTCCGGCACGCGGACGAGTTCGGCATGCGGTACGCGCTGCTGACGTACGGCGGGCGGCCGGTGTGGCTGGTGCTGGTGGTGTCGCACCAGGTGAGCGACTTCTGGGGCGTCCGCGTGCTGGAGCGCGACCTGGACGTGCTGCTGCGCGGCGGCGACTTGGAGGAGGACGCGGCGTGGCAGCCGCTCGACCAGGCGCGGCACCAGCAGGAGGGTGTGGGCGCGCGGCGCGGCCGTGAGGCGCTGGCCCACTGGGAGCGCACGCTGACCTCCGTACCGGCGTCCCTCTTCGACGCCGCGCCCCCGGAGGACGGCGTCGCCGACGACGACCCGGAGCGCTTCGTACGGCTGCGCCTGGCGTCGCCGGCGGGTGCCGTGGCGGCGGAACGCCTGGCCGACCGCTGCCGGGTGAGCACGGGCACGGTGCTGCTGACGGCGGCCGCGGCGGTGCTGGCCGCGTACACGGGCCACGAGCAGGCGGTCCTCCTGCTGATCGCGGGCAACCGCAACGAACCCCGCCTCAAGGGCATGGTCGGGGCCCAGACGGAGAACGCCCTGTTCGTGATGGAGCCGGGCGACGGCACCTTCGAGGACGCGGTACGCGGCGGCTTCCTCACGGCGATGACCGCGTACCGGCACGGCGAGTACGACCCGGTGGCGATGGACGAGGTGCACGCCCGCGTCCGCCGCGCACGCGGCACGGACCTGGACCTGTCGGCCTTCTTCAACGACGTCCGCATGCGGGACCGCTGGGAGGCCCTGCCGGACGTGGCCCCCGACGACGCTGCGGCCCTGGAGGAACTCCGCGCCCGCAGCGAGATCTCCACGACCGGCACATGGCCGCGCCAGGACGCGAAGTACTTCGTCCACACGGAGTACGCCCCGGACCGCCTGCACCTGTACCTGATGGCCGACACGCACCACATCCCGAGGGCGACGATGCCGACCCTCCTGAGAGCCATGGAAACCCTCCTGGTGGCAAGCGCCCACGGCGAGACGAAGGCCCGCCCCACCCTCCCTTGACCCCGACGCCAAGCCGGTACGGTGCCGCGCCGCACCCCGCCCCGTTCAGGCGTCGGGCAGGAGCAGCACGTGTTGGGCGTCCTCCCAGGCGGCGGGTGACAGGAGGGGGCGGAGGCGCTGGAACAGGGTGAGGAGGCCGGGGCCCCACCGGTGGCGGAAGTCGGGGCTGACGGAGGCGATGTCGAGTTCGTTCGCGGCGGTCAGTTCGGCGAGGTCGCGGCGCTGCCGGTCGGACGGGATGTGCACGGTGCCGGTGAACCGGTCCCGGTAGGGGCCGTCGGGGCGTTCCAGGGTGGGGTAGGTGGCGTCGCGGTCGCAGGCGGCGTAGGCGTACACGAGATGCTCCGCCTCCGTGCCGACGGCGGTCCGCAGTTCCGCGCGGCGGTCGAGCGGGAGCAGGGCCGTGGGGAAGCCGTCCGTGCCGTAGAACGCGTGGCACAGGCCGGCGAGGCACAGCTCTTCGCGGGCGCCCCACGCGGCGAGGCGTTCCCGTACCCGCAGCAGATGGGCCGGCAGGGTGCCGCCGGGGTGGTCCATTGCCTCGGCTCCGCACGCCTTGAGCAGTGCGAGGGCTTCTTCCTCCGCCATGCGCGATCCCCCCTGGTCCCCGCACATATATGTCCCGATACACGGAAAAGCCCCGGTTCCGAATTGACGGCCGGGGTGTTGCTGCGCGTATATTTGATGGTTCCGTGCGCAGGCGTAACAAAGCGCCGCACGGAGCTTGAATAAACGCACGCTATCGCGCCGGGAGTGGAATTGTCAATCGGGGAATCCGAGGCGCTGCGGAAAGAGCAGCAGTTCATCAGTGAGCTCTACGCCCGGCTCGACGTCCTGCGCGAGCGGGCCGAAGCCGCCGTGCGCGAGGCGCTGAAGGACGCCGGGACCGGGCTTCAGGCGCGGTTGGAGCGTGACGTGCTGGTGGCCGAGCAGTCGGGGCTGCTCGCGGCGTACGACGCGGGGGACCAGGGGCTGTGCTTCGGGCGGCTGGTGTTCCGGGACGGGCGGGACCACCACATCGGGCGCGTCGGGATCCGCGAGGACGACGCCGAGCGGACGCCGCTCGTCGTCGACTGGCGGGCCGACGTCGCCCGGCCGTTCTACCTCGCCACCGGCCACACCCCCATGGGCCTCAGCCGCCGCCGCCACCTCACCACCCACGGGCGCACCGTCACCGGGCTGCACGACGAGATGCTCGACCTCGGCGACAGCACCCGCACCGGGCACGAGGGCCGCGACGCCGACGACGTGCTGCTCGCCGCGCTCGATGCCGCCCGCACCGGGCGCATGCACGACATCGTGCAGACCATCCAGGCCGAGCAGGACCGCATCATCCGCGCCCCGCACCAGGGCGTCCTCGTCGTCGAGGGCGGCCCCGGCACCGGCAAGACCGCCGTCGCCCTGCACCGCGCCGCGTATCTGCTCTACGCCTACCGCGAGCAGCTCGCCCGCCGGGCGGTACTGATCGTCGGCCCCAACCCCGCCTTCCTCGGCTACATCGGGGAAGTGCTGCCCAGCCTCGGTGAGACCGGCGTCCTCCTCGCCACCCTCGGCGAGCTGTTTCCCGGCGTCCGCGCCACCGGCACCGACAGCCCCGAGGCCGCCGAGATCAAGGGCCGCGCCGCGATGGCCGACGTCCTCGCCCGGTACGTCCGCGACCAGCAGACCGTGCCGCCGAGCCAGGAGCCCATCGAGATCGACCACGACGACTACGGCACCCTCCTCCTCGACCGCGACACCGCCGAGGACGCCCGCTGGGACGCCCGCTCCACCGGCCTGCCCCACAACCTCGCCCGCCCCCGCTTCGCCACCCGCGTCATCGACGCCCTCACCGCCCAGCTCGTCGAACGCCTCGGCGCCGACCCCTTCGGCGGGCCCAACCTCCTCGACGCCTCCGACGTCGCCCAGATCGGCAAGGAGGTCGCCACCAGCGGCGCCGTGCACGCCGCGATCGAGGAGCTGTGGCCCGCCCTCACACCGCAGCAGCTCGTCTCCCGGTTCCTCGACGACCCGTACGGTTATCTCCCGGACGGCGAGGCCGAGTTCGTACGGCGCCAGGACCCCCGCGCCCCCTGGACCCCCGCCGACGTGCCCCTCCTCGACGAGGCCGCCGAGCTGCTCGGCGACGACGACTCCGCCGCCCGCGCCGCCGCCGCCCGCGAGCGCGCCGAACGCGTCGCCTACGCGCAGGGCGTTCTCGACGTGTCGTACGCCTCCCGTACGTACGAGTTCGAGGACCAGGAGTCCGAGGTGCTCGGCGCCCACGACATCATCGACGCCGAACGGTTCGCGGAGCGCCACGAGGAGGCCGACCACCGCAGCGCCGCCGAACGCGCCGCCGCCGACCGCACCTGGGCGTTCGGGCACATCATCGTCGACGAGGCGCAGGAGCTGTCCGCGATGGCGTGGCGGCTGCTGATGCGCCGGATCCCCACCCGGTCCATGACCCTCGTCGGCGACCCCGCCCAGACCGGCGACGCCGCCGGCTGCGGCTCCTGGGAGGAGATCCTCACCCCGTACGTCGGCGACCGCTACGAGCACGTCACGCTCGGCGTCAACTACCGCACCCCCGCCGAGATCATGGAGGTCGCCGCGGACATACGGCGCGCCGTGGAGCCCGGCTTCGTACCGCCCCGCTCCGTGCGCTCCACCGGCCTGCCCCCGTGGGACCTGGCCGCGGACGACCTGCCGGGCGCCGTCGCCGCCGCGGTCGCCCGCGAACGGCGGGACCAGGGGCGGCTCGCCGTCATCGCGCCCGCCGCCCGCATCCCGGCCCTCGCCGCCGCCCTCCCGGACGCCGAGCACGGGCCCGACCCCGACCTGACCCGCCCCGTCGTCCTCATCGACCCGCGCCAGGCGAAGGGCCTGGAGTTCGACACGGTGATCGTCGTCGACCCGGACGCCATCCGCGCCGCCGGGCCGCACGGCGTCAACGACCTCTATGTGGCGTCGACCCGCGCGACCCAGCGCCTCGGCACCGTCAGGCCGGCCTGAACCACACCGTCGCCAGCGGCGGCAGCGTCATCCGGACGCCGTCCGGCTCCCGCTTCACCGGGTCGGCGTTCCGCACGTCGCTGCCGCCGTAGCGCGCCGCGTCCGTGTTGAGCACCTCCGTCCAGGCGGACACCCCGTCCGGCGCCCACAGCCGGTAGCCGTCGCGCACCACCGGCGAGAAGTTGCTCACCGCGAGCAGCGGATCGCCCTGCGCGTCGTACCGCAGGAACGCGAACACGTTGTCGTCGGCGGCGTCGCCCAGCGCCCACTGGAAGCCCTCAGGGACCGTGTCCCGCTCCCACAGCGCGGGCGTCGCCGCGTACACCGTGTTCAGGTCCCGGACCAGGTCCCGTACGCCCCGGTGGTCGCCCGCCGAGTGGTAGTCGTCGGCCAGCAGCCACCACTCGGGCCCGTGCGCCTCCGACCACTCCGCGCCCTGCGCGAACTCCTGCCCCATGAACAGGAGCTGCTTGCCCGGGTGGGCCCACATGAAGCCCAGGTACGCGCGGTGGTTGGCGCGCCGCTGCCACCAGTCGCCCGGCATCTTCGACACCAGCGCCTGCTTGCCGTGCACCACCTCGTCGTGCGAGATCGGCAGCACGTAGTTCTCGCTGTACGCGTACACCATCGAGAACGTCATCTCGTTGTGGTGGTACTTGCGGTGCACCGGCTCCTTCGAGACGTACACCAGCGAGTCGTGCATCCAGCCCATGTTCCACTTCAGGCCGAAGCCGAGCCCGCCCTGCTCCGTCGGGCGGGTCACGCCCTCCCAGGCCGTGGACTCCTCGGCGATCGTCACGACACCGGGGCAGCGGCGGTAGACGGTGGCGTTCATCTCCTGGAGGAAGCGGACGGTGTCCCAGTTCTCCCGGCCGCCGTGCTCGTTGGGCGCCCAGTCGCCGTACTCGCGCGAGTAGTCGAGGTACAGCATCGACGCCACCGCGTCCACGCGCAGCCCGTCGATGTGGAACTCCTCGCACCAGTACACCGCGTTGGCGACGAGGAAGTTCCGCACCTCCGTCCGGCCGTAGTCGAACTCCAGCGTCCCCCAGTCGGGGTGCTCCGCGCGGCGAGGGTCCGGGTGCTCGTACAGCGGCGTGCCGTCGAAGCGGGCCAGCGCCCAGTCGTCCTTCGGGAAGTGCGCCGGCACCCAGTCGACCAGCACGCCGACGCCTGCCTGGTGGAGGCGGTCCACCAGGTACTTGAAGTCGTCCGGCGTGCCGAGCCGCGCCGTCGGCGCGTAGTACGAGGTGACCTGGTAGCCCCAGGACGGGCTGTACGGGTGCTCCGCGACCGGCATCAGCTCGACGTGCGTGAACCCGAGGTCCTTCACGTACGCCGGGAGCACCTCGGCCAGCTCCCGGTACGACAGGCCCGGCCGCCACGACGGCAGGTGCACCTCGTACACCGAGAACGGCGACACGTGCACCGGGCGGTCGCCGCGGCGGGCCATCCACGCGCCGTCCTGCCAGACGTGCTCCGAGGCCGTCACGACGGACGCCGTCTCCGGCGGGCACTGGGTGCGGCGCGCCATCGGGTCGGCGCGCAGCGAGTGGTGCCCGTCCGGGCCCGTGATCTCGAACTTGTACAGCGTGCCCTCACCGACGCCGGGCAGGAACAGCTCCCACACGCCGCTCGCGCCCAGCGACCGCATCGGATGCCCCGTGCCGTCCCAGTACGTCCAGTCCCCGGCCAGCCGCACACCGCGCGCGTTCGGCGCCCACACCGTGAAGCGGGTGCCCGTCACACCCTGATGGGTCATCACCTGCGCGCCGAGCGCCCGCCACAGCTCCTCGTGCCGGCCCTCCCGGATCAGGTGCAGGTCCAGCTCCCCGAGCGCGGGCAGGAACCGGTACGGGTCCTCGACCTCCAGGTCACCGGACTCGTACGAGACGAGGAGCCGGTAGTCCGACGGGGCCTCCGCCGGCGGCAGCACCCCCGAGAACAGCCCGTCCCCGTCGTCGTGCAGCGCCCGCCGCTCCCCGCCCGGCAGCACCACGGCGACGCCGCGCGCCTGCGGCCGCAGGGCCCGGAACACGACACCGTCCGGCGCGGGGTGCCTCCCGAGGATCCCGTGCGGGTCATGGTGCTCCCCGGCGAGCAGCCGGCCGCGGTCGGCACCCTCGACCGGCCGGGCCGGCACCCCGTCCGCACTGACCCGCGGCCGCGGCGGCCTGCCGGCGGAGGCGGCGGTGGCGGGCGGGGCTCCGGTGGGCGATGCGGCTGAGGCGGGTGGTGTGGGGGTGTCCGGCTGGGCGGTGTCCAGTGTCGTCACGACGGCCTTGCCCTTCGGCTCGGCCGGGGTGGCGGGTGGTTTGCGGGTCGGGCGACGGGGGGTCACGGGGTGGGCCTCCTCGGGCGGATCAGGTCAGGTCAGCGGGTCGGGGGAGAGGTACGGGCCTGGCGCGTGCCGGGCGGCCAGGCGGCGGACGGCCGCCATCGGGACCGGAAGCCAGTCGGGGCGGTGCCGGGCCTCGTACACGACCTCGTACACCGCCTTGTCCGTCTCGTACGCGCGCAGCAGCGCCTGCTCCGCGCGCGGGTCGCGGCCGGACGCCTCGGCGTACCCGGTGCAGTACGCGTCGCGGCAGCGCTCCGCCCACGCGTCGGGGTCGGCGGGGCGGCAGGAGCGGGCCGCGTAGTCGAAGGACCGCAGTATCCCGGCGACGTCCCGCACCGGCGGCTGCGGCCGGCAGCGCTCCGCGAGCGGCTTCGTGGGCTCGCCCTCGAAGTCGATGACCGCCCAGTCGCCGCCCGGCGTCCGCAGCGCCTGCCCCAGGTGCAGGTCGCCGTGGATGCGCTGGGCCCGCCAGGTCGTGCCGTTCTCGGCGAGCGCGGCGACCGTCTCGAACGCGGCGCGCAGCCCCGGCACGTACGGCATGAGCGCCGGCACCGACTGGGTGGCGGCGTCCAGGCGGCGGCTCATGGCGACGGCCAGGTGCTGCGCCCGGTCGCGGGCCAGCGTGACCGTCGGCAGGGCGCCGGCCAGCGCGGTGTGCACCTCCGCGGTGGCCCGGCCCAGCGCCCCGGCCTCCACGGTGAAGTCCCGCCCGGCGGCCAGCGCGTCCAGCGCCAGCTGCCAGCCGTCCTGCGAGCCGCGCAGAAACGGCTGGAGCACGCCGAGCGTCGAGCCGTCCGCCTCGCCCGCCCCCGCCTCGTACCAGGCGACGGGCGCGGGCACCCGGGCGCAGCCGGCCCGGGAGAGCGCGAGCGGCAGCTCCAGGTCGGGGTTGGCCCCGGTGTGGATCCGGCGGAAGATCTTCAGGATGTACGTGTCGCCGTACACCAGCGACGAGTTGGACTGCTCGGCGTCCAGCACGCGCGGCGCGAGACCGTCCGGGATGGACGCCACGGTGCGGTGGAAGCGCAGCGGCCCGATCGCGCCCGGTGTGCGCAGCCGCTCCATGAGCACGGACGCGAGGCGCGTGTCGCCCAGCGCCTCGTACACGGTGCGCCCGGCGAGCGGGCCTTCGGTGACATGCCCGATGAGCGCGGGCGCCAGCTGCGGCGGCAGGGTCTCCCGTACGCCCAGGAGCAGTTGGTAGCAGTCGCCCGTCGGCGACGAGGTGGTGGCGAGGCCGGGCTGCTGGACACGGACCAGGATGTGCAGCAGGCCCGGTCCCGCGGTGTCGACCGGCAGCAGTTCGGTCGCCGACACCAGGGCGAAGCCGGTGACCGGCCGCCCCTTCCCGGCGAACCACCGTTTGTGCGGGAGCCAGTCATGGAGCAGCGGCGCCAGCGACGGCAGCAGGGCGACAGGTGCCCGGGCGGTGGATGCGGTCTCCGACATGGCAGCGCGTCCTTTCCCCGGGTACTACAGAATGCACGGAACGTGCAGAGTGTCCCGGAATGCGGCAAGGGCTGTCCGGCTGTGCGGGACGTGTCGGGCGGGGATGATCCGGATAGACCCGAATCGACGTATGAGGGGGACAGTGCCCAGGGCGGAGCGAGGGAAACGCGGCGTCCGCGTGGCGACCCGATCGGATCGGCCGGCGCGGACGCCCGGCACCGGCGGGCGGGGTTCCGCCCGGGGTCGGTGCCGTCACGCGTGCCCGGGGCTGTCGGGGCTGCCGGAGCTGCGGGAGCTGCCGGGGCTGCCCCAGGGCTATCGGGAAGCGGCAGGCTTCCGCGGGGTCTTCTTCATGGCGCGGGCCCCGGCGTGCTTCGGCAGCACCGTGTCCTGGCGGAGCCGGAACCAGTAGAAGCCGTGCCCCGCGAGCGTGAGCAGGTACGGCCACTCGCCGATCGCCGGGAACCGCACCCCGCCGATCAGCTCGACCGGGTGGAGCCCGTTGAACTGCCGCAGGTCCAGCTCCGTCGGCTGCGGGAAGCGCGAGAAGTTGTGCACGCACATCACCAGGTCGTCGCCGTACTCGCGGAGGAACGCGAGGACCGCCGGGTTCGACGACGGCAGCTCCGTGTACGAGCCGAGCCCGAAGGCCGGGTTCTGCTTGCGGATCTCGATCATCCGGCGCGTCCAGTGCAGCAGCGACGACGGGGACGCCATCGCGGCCTCCACGTTCGTCACCTGGTAGCCGTAGACCGGGTCCATGATGGTCGGCAGGTACAGCCGCCCCGGGTCGCACGACGAGAAGCCCGCGTTGCGGTCCGGCGTCCACTGCATCGGCGTGCGCACCGCGTCCCGGTCGCCGAGCCAGATGTTGTCGCCCATGCCGATCTCGTCGCCGTAGTACAGGATCGGCGAGCCGGGCAGCGACAGCAGCAGGGCAGTGAACAGCTCGATCTGGTTGCGGTCGTTCTCGAGGAGCGGGGCCAGGCGGCGCCGGATGCCGATGTTGGCGCGCATCCGCGGATCCTTGGCGTACTCCGCGTACATGTAGTCGCGCTCCTCGTCGGTGACCATCTCCAGGGTCAGCTCGTCGTGGTTGCGCAGGAAGATGCCCCACTGGCAGTTGGCCGGGATCGCCGGCGTCTTGGCCAGGATTTCGGAGACGGGATAGCGGGACTCCCGGCGGACCGCCATGAAGATTCTCGGCATCACCGGGAAGTGGAACGCCATGTGGCACTCGTCGCCGCCCGCCGCGAAGTCGCCGAAGTAGTCGACGACGTCCTCCGGCCACTGGTTGGCCTCCGCGAGGAGCACCGTGTCCGGGTAGGCGGCGTCGATCTCCTTGCGGACCCGCTTGAGGAAGGAGTGCGTCTCCGGGAGGTTCTCGCAGTTGGTGCCCTCCTCCTGGTAGAGGTACGGCACGGCGTCGAGGCGGAAGCCGTCGATGCCCAGGTCCAGCCAGAACCGCAGCGCGGACAGGATCTCCTGCTGCACCGCCGGGTTGTCGTAGTTCAGGTCCGGCTGGTGCGAGAAGAACCGGTGCCAGTAGTACTGCTTGCGGACCGGGTCGAAGGTCCAGTTCGACGTCTCGGTGTCGACGAAGATGATCCGGGCGTCCTGGTACTGCTTGTCGTCGTCGGCCCAGATGTAGTAGTCGCCGTACGGGCCCTCGGGGTTGGCGCGGGACTCCTGGAACCACGGGTGCTGGTCGCTGGTGTGGTTCATGACGAAGTCGATGATCACCCGCATGCCGCGCTGGTGGGCGGCGTCCACGAACTCCACGAAGTCCGCCAGGTCACCGAACTCCGGCAGCACGGACGTGTAGTCCGCCACGTCGTAACCGCCGTCCCGCAGCGGCGACTTGAAGAACGGCGGCAGCCACAGGCAGTCGACGCCGAGCCACTGCAGATAGTCCAGTTTGGCCGTGATCCCCTTGAGGTCGCCGATGCCGTCGCCGTTGCTGTCCTGGAAGGAGCGGACCAGCACCTCGTAGAACACGGCCCGCTTGAACCAGTCGGGGTCCCGGTCCTTGGCGGGGGTGTCCTCGAACGTGTCGTGGACGGGCTCGTTCACGGTCATGATGTGGGTGACCCTCCGATCGGGGGAGACGGTCGCAGGACCGTGAGGACGTGCGCGGGCGTGACACCCGGCTCTAGGCGCACGTAGTTGGTCCTGCCCCAGTGATATGTCTCACCGGTGAGCTCGTCGCGCACCGGTACGGTCTCGTGCCAGTCGAGGCCGAGATCCGGCATGTTCAACGAAACCGTCGCTTCCTGGGTGTGGTGGGGATCGAGGTTCACGACCACCAGGACCACATTCGACCCCGACCGCTTGCTGTACGCGATGACCGCGTCGTTGTCGGCGTGGTGGAAGCGCAGGTTGCGCAGCCGGCGCAGCGCGGGCTGCCGGCGCCGCAGCCGGTTGAGGGTGGTGACGAGCGGGGCGATGCTGCGGCCCTCCCGTTCGGCCGCCGCCCAGTCGCGGGGCCGCAGCTCGTACTTCTCGGAGTTCAGGTACTCCTCGCTGCCCTCCCGCAGCGGTGTGTTCTCGCACAGCTCGTAGCCGGCGTACATGCCCCACGTCGGCGACATCGTCGCCGCGAGGACCGCGCGCACCTCGAAGGCGGGGCGGCCGCCGTGCTGGAGGTAGGCGTGCAGGATGTCCGGCGTGTTCACGAACAGGTTCGGCCGCATGGACGCGGCGGTCTCCTGGGACAGCTCCGTGAGGTACTCCGTCAGCTCCTGTTTGGTGTTCCGCCAGGTGAAGTACGTGTACGACTGCTGGAAGCCGATCGCGCCGAGCGTCCGCATCATCGCGGGCCGCGTGAACGCCTCCGCCAGGAAGATCACGTCCGGGTCGGTGCGGTTGATGCCGGCGATGACCTTCTGCCAGAACACCACCGGCTTGGTGTGCGGGTTGTCGACGCGGAAGATCCGCACCCCGTGCGCCATCCAGTGCCGCAGCACCCGCGTCGTCTCGCGGACGATGCCCCGCATGTCCTTGTCGAACGCGATCGGATAGATGTCCTGGTACTTCTTCGGCGGGTTCTCGGCGTACGCGATCGTGCCGTCCGCCCGGTGGCGGAACCACGCCGGGCGCTTCTTCACCCACGGGTGGTCCGGCGAGCACTGGAGCGCGAAGTCCAGGGCGACCTCCATGCGCAGCTCGCGGGCGCGGGCCACGAACGCGTCGAAGTCGTCCAGCGTGCCCAGGTCCGGGTGGACCGCGTCGTGGCCGCCGTCCGGCGAGCCGATCGCCCAGGGCACGCCCGGGTCGTCGGGGCCGGGCGTCAGGGAGTTGTTCGGGCCCTTGCGGTGGGTGGTGCCGATCGGGTGGATCGGCGGCAGGTACACCACGTCGAAGCCCATCGCGGCGATCGCCGGGAGCCGCTCGGCCGCGGTGCGGAGCGTGCCGGTGACCAGCCGGCCGTCCTCGTCGTACCGTGCGCCCTCGGAGCGCGGGAACATCTCGTACCACGACCCGAACAGGGCCCGCTCGCGCTCCACGAGCAGCGGCAACTTCTTGGAGGACGTGACCAGTTCGCGCAGCGGATGGCGGGCGAGCGCCTCGCGGACGTCGGTGGCGAGCGCGGCGGCGAGGCGCAGCGCGGGGGAGCGGCGCACGTCGCGGAGCGCGTCCACGGCGGCGAGCACGGCCTCGCGGCCCTCGTCCTTCGGGACGCCGTCGGCGGCGCGTTCGTGGAGCGCGGCGCCCTCGGCGAGGACGAGTTCGGTGTCGATGCCCGCCGGGATCTTGATGCCCGCCTCGTGGCGCCAGGTGGCGACCGGGTCGCTCCACGCCTCGACGTGGTACGTCCAGCGGCCCTCGGAGGTGGGGGTGACCTCGGCGCCCCACCGGTCGGTGCCGGGTGCCAGCTCCCTCATCGGGGTGAACGGGCCGGGCCGCCCCGCCGGGTCGGTGAGGACCACGTTGGCGGCGACCGCGTCATGGCCCTCGCGGAAGACCGTGGCGGCGACCTCGAAGGTCTCACCGACCACCGCCTTGGCGGGCCGTCTGCCGCAGTCGACGAGCGGGGTCACATCCAGGACGGGAATGCGGCCAATCAGCGAGTTCACAGCTCCACCTGAGGGTTGTGTACGAGGTATCGCTCTTTGTAACTGCTCCGTTGACGCATGGCGTGGCGCAGGCATCACCGCTCCTCTCCGGGTTCACTCGGGTGGGCGGGTACCGGAGGAGCCTTCCCACGCCCCTCGGGTGGGCAATCCGGGGGTTCCGCACCTACCGGCACGTAGGGTCAGGCCGCCAGACAGCCGAGAACCGACCCCGTTCGATGGAATTACGGAGCCGGTTCACGGGCCGGGTGTGTCAGGCGGCCGTTCGGGCTCACCCGGGGTGCCGCCTAGGGAGTGTCCGGCGGATCATGCCGGCATCGCGGGACCTTCGCCTTGTGCTGTTGGTGAGCGGGTCTGGTGCGTGCGGATGCAAGGCGGAGGAGGGAGTGGTTGGGGTCTCCCCTGCTCGAGCG
>NZ_JABWDV010000435.1 GCF_013362995.1 Streptomyces sp. TRM64462
CGGCAGTCGCGGCAGCGGCCGGGTGCGGGGGCGCGGAAGGCGCGGTCGCAGTCCTCGCAGGTCTGGAGCGGGGCGGGCCGGTCGGCGGCGGGCTCGTCGGGCAGGGGCGGCGGGATGAGCGCGGCGAGCCGGTGGCCGAGGAAGGCGGCGGGGTGGGCGATCTGCTCGGGTAACCCGGCGGTGAGGGCCTGCCGTACGGCGTCGGGGCGGGCGTCCCGCTCCAGCCAGGCGGCGACGGCGGGGGCGAGCCGCTGGACGTCCGGTTCGGCCAGGAGGAGGCGCGGGTGGTCGCGCCGCAGCCCGGCGAGGAGCGCGGTGGCGGCCTGGAGGCGACCGGGCTCGGGGTCGCGGGGCGCGGGGAGGGCGGCCTTGGGCTTGGGCGCGGGCTTGGCCTCCGGCTCGGGGGCGGGATCGAGATCGGGCGGAGGCGCGGGCTTGGCCTCCGGCTCGGGGGCGGGGTTGGGCGGCTGGGCCGGGGGCTTCGGGGGCGGAGGCGGAGGCGAGGTGACCTGCCCCTTGGGCTGGTTGTAGAAGACGGTCCGGGTGACGACCTTGCCGTTGTCGAGCCGCTCGCGGCGCCGCTCCAGGTACCCGGCGGCTTCCAGCTCCCGCAGGGCGGCGGCGATCCGCTGCTCGCTCTCGGGGAACCGGGCGGCGAGGAAGCGAATCCCGATCCGGGCCCCGTCGGGCAGCGACTGGATGTGCAGGGCGAGCCCCATCGCGAGAAGGCTCAACTGCCGGTGCTGGGCGAGGTGGTTGCCGACGACGGTGAAGCGGCTGGTGTGCCGGGTGTTGACGTGAAGAACACCGAAACGGGGTGAAGATCCGGGAACGGGGTCGGCGGC
>NZ_JABWDV010000436.1 GCF_013362995.1 Streptomyces sp. TRM64462
GTGGCCGCCGGGGCGCTCGGGTTCGTGGCGGTGCGCCACCGGATCGGCGACGCCGACGCCATGTGACCCCGCGGATCCGGTCGCCTGAGGGGTCCGGGGCCGCGCGGAACCGGGTGAGGCAGAATCGGCCTCATGACACGTCCCGGTACTCCGTCGGAGCCGCCTGCCTACGCCGACCGCGTCTACCGGTCGACGCTCTCGATGGTGGGCGGCACGCTGCTGCTCGGCGTCGGCCTGTGGATGGGCGGCGACGCCCTGATCCGCGGCGAGGGCAGCGCCCCGTGGGTGGCGGCCGCCGCCCTGCTCCTGGCAGTACCGCTGGTGATCGCCTTCACGTTCCGGCCGGCCGTGTACGCGAACGACGACCGCATGCGCATCCGCAACCCGTTCCGCACGGTCGTGGTGCCGTGGGCGGCGGTGGAGGAGCTGCGCGCCACGTACTCGACGGAGGTCGTCACGCGGGACGGCGCGAAGTACCAGCTGTGGGCGGTCCCGGTGTCGATGCGCCAGCGGAAGCTGGCGGTACGCAGCGGGGGGCAGGTCCTGGTGGGCGCGGAGGCGACGGTGCAGGAGCTGCGCACGCTGGCGGAGCAGAACGCCGTCCGCCCGACAGCCAAGGGCGAGCCCGAGTCCCGCTGGGCCTACGAGATCCTGGCCCCCGCGGCGGCTGGCCTCCTGGCCCTCCTGCTCCTCCTGACCCTGAGCTGACCCCATCCCCGGTGCGGCCCCTGCTGGTCGCCGTCCCGTTTCCCGCCCACCCGCCCCCACCTGCGGGGGCTCGCCGTGTTGCCGCATGGCCCCGCCATAGCTACGCCCAGGTGAGGCGTTGCCCGTCGGGCTCGACATGCAGCCGCATACGGTCGGCAGGCGGTCGCCCGTCCGCCTGCCAGCGGGCGACGCGTTCGGTGATGTCGTCCCACGGGCGCGCGGGGCCGCCCTGCCGCACCATCCACCGTGCGCCGTCGTGGAAGACGACCGCCCACGACTCGGCGGCTACGTCGATCACGACATGTTCCGTCCGGCCGTTCTGTTCGAGCGTGAGGCGCTGCGCGCGGGGAGCCGCGAACTGGGCGACGAACCGGGCGGTCCAGTCGTCGAGCACGTCCGCGCCCAGCTCTGCGGGCACCGTGTCGCCCTCGTCGAGGTTCGGGAGCACACCGAGCGGGGGCGGGAGATGCGGGCGGGCCAGCATGAACGAAACCTGTCCGCCGAGAACCGGGCCACTGGCCGTGCCGTCGTCGGCGACTGTGAGGCGTACAAGCTCCGATGAGTGCATCCACCCGCCGACCGTGACCAGGACCTCGCCGCCGGGCCGGGTCTGCGCGAGCCAGTGGGCGGGCACGGTGTGTACGCCGCACGTGGAGATGACCCGGTCGTACGGACTGCCCTCCTTGTTGCCCGCCAGTCCGTCACCGACCACGCGGGTAGGCCGGTATCCGGCGCCCGCGAGGGCCATTCCGGCACGGGCGGACACTTCGGCGTCGACCTCGACCGTGGTCACGTTGTCCTCGCCGACGACATGGCAGAGCAGCGCGGTCGAGTAACCCGTACCCGTGCCGATCTCAAGGACGCGCGACCCTTCGACCGCCCGCAGGTCTTCGAGCATCCGCACGACCAGACTCGGCAGGGTGGAGGACGACGAGGGGGCCGCGGCGATGCGCCCCTCGACCTGGTCGGGGAAGACGCCCCCGGCCACCTGCGTGACGAGGGTGTCGTCTTCGTAGATCCGAGCGAGCCTTTCCGCGGAGTTCCCGACTACGGGGCGGTACCAGCCGCCCCCTTCGTACTCGAACCAGCCGCGCGCGAGGAACGCCTCGCGCGGTACGGCAAGAACGGCCGCTTCCCATTCCGGGCTACGCAGGACGCCGCTCTTGGACAGGCACCACGCGAGGTCGGTCCGTAGGTGTTCCGAGGGCAGGGGGTCGGTCATGCCGGCTCGCTCCGTTCTGCAACAGGTCTGCGATGGCGTGTGTGATCGGCAGTCCGGCCGCGTCTTCGAGCCACGCCCATTGGCCGTTGGGGTTGCACTCCAGGAACCACCATGCGCCGTCAGCGGTCAGGGCGAAGTCGAAGGCGCCGAAGTTCAGCCCGAAGACGGCGAGGAACCGCGCGAGTGCCGCGCGTATCTCGTCCGGGCAGGTGATCGGCTCATAGGTGAGGTTCTGGTACTCGGCCCGCCAGTCCACGACCCCGGGCGGCGTGGTGATCCGGGCGCTGAACACCTGCTTGCCGACGACGATCGCCCGCACGTCCGCCACCTTGGGCACCTGCGCCTGGAACAGGTGCGCGCTGTGGTTCACCGCGCCGTCGATCTCGTCCGCCTCGACGGGGGCGGCCCAGATCCCGGCGGGCTCGCCCTCGACCTCGTACGCCCCCGCGTGCAAGGGCTTGTAGACAGTGGGTCGTTCGGCACAGAACTGCTCGGCCTCCCCGGGATCGTTCGTGATGAGGGTGGCCGGGACCGCGAGTCCGACGCGGTTCGCCGTAGCCAACTGCGCGGGCTTGTACTCGGCACGTGCGACGGCCTGCGGGTGGCTCAGGTATTTGGGAACACCTCACGCCGGCCGCCATTGCGGCGATCCCCGCACTCGCCGCGCGCCGCCCCCGGGAATGAGAGGCGGAGGGCGGCCGCGAGGTCTCCTGGTTGCTGCCGTTGGAAACGGCGAAGAGGGCCGGCCCATGCGGGGCCGGCCCCCTTTCACGGGTCTTGGTCAGATGCCCGCCGAGGCGGACAGGTCGCGCTTGATGCCTGTCAGGATCTCCGTCGCGCGGGTGCGGGCGTCCGTCAGGGCTGTCGCGTCCGCCACCGGGACCACGACCTCCAGGTAGCACTTCAGCTTCGGTTCCGTGCCGCTGGGGCGGACGATGACGCGGGCCTTGTATTCGCCCTCCAGGTAGTAGCGGAGGCCGTCCGTGGGGGGCAGCGTGGCGGTGCCGTGCGTCAGGTCCTCGGAGGAGACCACCGTCAGGCCCGCCAGCTTCGCCGGGGGAACCTCCCGCAGGCGGCGCATCGCGTCCGCGATGACGGTGAGGTCCTCCACGCGGACCGACAACTGGTCCGTGGCGTGCAGGCCGTGGGCCAGCGCCAGGTCGTCCAGGAGGTCCGCGAGGGTGCGGCCCTGTTCCTTCAGCTCCGAGGCCAGTTCCGCCACCAGCAGCGCCGCCGTGATGCCGTCCTTGTCGCGGACGCCCTCCGGGTCGACGCAGTAGCCGAGCGCCTCCTCGTAGCCGTAGCGCAGGCCCTCCACCCGGGCGATCCACTTGAAGCCCGTCAGGGTCTCCTCGTGGCCGAGCCCCGCCGCCGCCGCGATGCGGCCGAGCAGCGACGAGGACACGATGGACTCCGCGAAGACGCCCTTCGCGCCCTTGTGCACCAGGTGCTCCGCCAGCAGCGCGCCCACCTCGTCGCCGCGCAGCATCCGCCAGCCCGCGTCCGCCGTCTCGTCCGGTACCGCCACCGCGCAGCGGTCCGCGTCCGGGTCGTTGGCGATGACGATGTCCGGCTGGGCCTCCCGGGCCTTCGCGAACGCCAGGTCCATCGCCCCCGGCTCCTCCGGGTTCGGGAACGCCACCGTCGGGAACGCCGGGTCCGGCTCGGCCTGCTCGGCCACCAGGACCGGGGCCGGGAAGCCCGCCCGCGCGAACGCCGCCAGGACCACGTCCTTGCCCACGCCGTGCATCGCCGTGTACACCACCCGCGCCGTGCGCGGCGTGCCCGGCGTCAGGACCTTGTCCGTACGGGCCAGGTAGGAGCCCAGGACCTCGTCGCCCAGGACCTCCCAGCCGGACTCCGCGCGCGGCACGTCCGCCAGGGACCGTACGGCGGTGATCTGCGCCGCGATCTCCGCGTCCGCCGGCGGCACGATCTGGGAGCCGTCGCCCAGGTACACCTTGTAGCCGTTGTCGCGCGGCGGGTTGTGGCTCGCCGTGACCTCCACGCCCGCGACCGCGCCCAGGTGCCTTATGGCGTACGCCAGGACCGGCGTCGGCAGCGGGTACGGGAGGAGCGCGGCGCGCAGGCCCGCGCCGACCATCACCGCGGCCGTGTCCCGCGCGAAGTCCGCCGACTTGTACCGGGCGTCGTAGCCGATGACGACCAGGCCGTCCCGCCGGCCCTTCTCCTTCAGGTACGCCGCGAGGCCCGCCGCCGCGCGGATGACCACCGAGCGGTTCATCCGCATCGGCCCGGCGCCGAGCTCGCCGCGCAGCCCGGCCGTGCCGAACTGCAGCGTGCCGCTGAACCGGGCGGCCAGCTCGTCGGCGTCCCCGGCCGCGAGGATCCCGGCGAGCTCCTCACGGGTCTCGCCGTCCGGGTCCTCCGCGAGCCACGCCTCCGCCTGCGCCATGAGGTCCTGATGCACGGTCTGCCTCTCTGGGTGATGTCGTTGTACGTCGCTGTCCATACGTGAAGTCGTACGGGGGGCGTACGCGTACGTGCGTGTACGCCGCTCCTCGTATCCGTACCCGTACGCGCCCTGCGTCAGATGCGCTCCAGCACACGGGTGAGGAGCTGGCCCATCCGGGCGGCCGAGTCGCGGCCCGCCTGCAGGACCTCCTCGTGGTTCAGCGGCTCACCCGAAAGGCCCGCGGCCAGGTTGGTGACGAGGGAGATGCCCAGCACCTCGGCGCCCGCCTCGCGCGCCGCGATGGCCTCCAGGACGGTCGACATGCCGACCAGGTCGCCGCCGAGGACGCGGACCATGTCGATCTCGGCCGGGGTCTCGTAGTGCGGGCCGGGGAACTGGACGTACACGCCCTCTTCGAGGGTCGGGTCCACCTCCTTGCACAGCGCGCGCAGCCGCGGCGAGTACAGGTCCGTCAGGTCGACGAAGTTCGCGCCGACGATCGGGGACGCCGCCGTCAGGTTGAGGTGGTCGCTGATCAGGACCGGCTGGCCGGGGCGCATGCCCTCGCGTAGGCCGCCGCAGCCGTTGGTGAGGACGACCGTCTTGCAGCCCGCCGCGACGGCGGTGCGCACACCGTGGGCGACGGCGGCGACGCCGCGGCCCTCGTAGAAGTGCGTACGGCCCAGGAAGACCAGCGCCCGCTTGTCGCCGATGCGGTACGAGCGGATCTTGCCGCCGTGGCCCTCGACCGCCGGCGGCGGGAAGCCGGGCAGCTCGGTGACGGGGAACTCGGCCTCGGGGCTGCCCAGCGCGTCGGCGGCGGGCGCCCAGCCGGAGCCCATCACGAGGGCGACGTCGTGGTTCTCGGCGCCGGTCAGCTCGCGCAGTCGCTCGGCGGCCTGCGCGGCGGAGGCGTGGGGGTCGCCCTGGGGGCGGTCCGGGGTAACAGATGCGTTCACGCGGACGAGGGTAACCCGTCTGGGCCTACGCGCGTAGATGACAGGCCCTACGGTGTTCGTATCGTTGTCTTGTCACTTCCGACGAACCGCCCGGTTCGTGCTGGCTGAGCTGGTCGAACGCGGGTGGCGGTAGGCGGTCAGCAGGGGCGTTTGCGCAGCTCCATGACGTAGTCGTGGGGCGCGCCCGCCGACTCGGCGGCGTCGGCGATCTCGCCCAGGTAGCGCGCGGAGGGCAGGCCGCCCTCGTAGCCGTTGAGGACGTACACCCAGGCGGGCTCCTCGCCGTCCAGGGTGTGCACGCGGACCCGCATGCGCCGGTAGATGTCGAGCCCGACGCCCTCCCAGCGGTCCATCGAGTCCTCGTCCATCGGGGCGATGTCGTACAGCGCGACGAAGACCTGGGAGCGCGGGGCCTCCACGATGGTGGGGAGCGCGCCCTCCCAGCCCATCTGCTCCCCGCCGAAGGTCAGCCGCCAGCCGTTCAGCCAGCCGGTGCCGCGCAGCGGGGAGTGCGGGGCGCGGCGCGTCATCAGCCGCGCGTCGAGGTTGCCGGCGTACGCGGCGTAGAGCGACATGGGATCGAGGGTACGTGAGGGGCGGGAGCGGGGGAGGCGCCCCGCATGATCCGTCGGGCGGCGAAGGAGCCCCGGCGCTCGGTCGTGTCCGGCGGTGCGGGAGAATGAGGGCTCGAACAGTGCGGGACAATGAAGTACGTACTCCCCATCCTTCGAGGGCAACCCCCGATCCACGGGCCCGCACAGTCCGTGGGGTCGGCGTGACGAGAGCGCGAGGCGTAACCCCAGTGACCCGAATCGTGATCATCGGTGGCGGACCCGGCGGATACGAGGCGGCCCTGGTGGGCGCCCAGCTCGGCGCGGAGGTGACCGTCGTCGACTGCGACGGCCTCGGCGGAGCCTCCGTCCTGACGGACTGCGTCCCTTCCAAGACCCTCATCGCGACCGCCGAGGTCATGACGACCTTCGACTCCTCGTACGAGGAGCTGGGCATCATCGTCGCCGACACTGCATCCAATAGCGGCTCCGCCGCGGGCCCCCACGTGGAGCGGGCCGCCCGGGTCGTGGGCGTCGACCTCGGCAAGGTCAACCGCAGGGTGAAGCGGCTCGCGCTCGCCCAGTCGCACGACATCACCGCGTCCGTCACCCGGGCGGGGGCCCGCGTCATGCGCGGCCGCGGCCGGCTCGACGGGCAGCAGGCCATGGACGGCTCGCGCCGCGTGATCGTCACCGCTGCCGACGGCACCGAGGAGACGCTCACCGCCGACGCCGTGCTCGTCGCCACCGGCGGCCACCCGCGCGAGATCCCGGACGCCCAGCCCGACGGCGAGCGCATCCTCAACTGGACGCAGGTGTACGACCTCGACGAGCTGCCCGACGAGCTCATCGTCGTCGGCTCCGGTGTGACGGGTGCCGAGTTCGCCGGCGCGTACCAGGCGCTCGGCTCGCGCGTCACGCTCGTGTCGTCCCGCGACCGCGTGCTGCCGGGCGAGGACCCGGACGCGGCCGCCGTCCTGGAGGACGTGTTCCGGCGCCGCGGCATGAACGTCATGGCCCGCTCCCGGGCCCAGTCCGCCAAGCGTGTCGGCGACCGCGTCGAGGTCACGCTCGCGGACGGCCGCGTCATCTCCGGTACGCACTGCCTGATGGCGGTCGGCGCCATCCCCAACACCGCCGGCATGGGCCTGGAGGAGGCCGGCGTACGGCTCAAGGACTCGGGCCACATCTGGACCGACAAGGTGTCCCGTACGTCCGCGCCCGGCGTGTACGCGGCCGGTGACGTGACCGGTGTCTTCGCGCTCGCCTCGGTGGCCGCGATGCAGGGCCGTATCGCGATGTACCACTTCCTCGGCGAGACGGTCGCGCCGCTGAACCTGAAGACGGTGTCGTCGAACGTCTTCACCGACCCCGAGATCGCCACGGTCGGTTACACGCAGGCCGACGTGGACGCGGGCAAGATCGACGCCCGGGCCGTGAAGCTGCCGCTGCTGCGCAACCCGCGCGCGAAGATGCAGGGCATCCGGGACGGCTTCGTCAAGATCTTCTGCCGGCCGGGTACGGGGATCGTGGTCGGCGGCTGTGTCGTCGCGCCGCGCGCGAGCGAGCTGATCCACCCCATCTCGATCGCGGTCGACAACAATCTGACCGTCGAGCAGATCGCGAACGCCTTCACCGTGTACCCGTCGCTGTCGGGCTCGATCGCCGAGGTGGCACGGCAGTTGCACACCCGGAAGGCGACGGCCGAGGCGTAACGCTCCGCAGCCGTAGGGGGGTCGGTGGCGGGCCGGTGGCGGGTCGGTGGCGTAAGGTCGCCAATCCGGGCAAACGGACAGCCTCGGGTTCCCTTGGCCAGGGGACAACCCCCGGCAACCCCCGGCAAGTCGGGACATCCGGCGGTCGGAGAACGTTCATGGACGGGGTCGCCCATACCACTTGGCGACCCCGTCTGTTCGCAACTTCTCGGATTCGGCGCATACGGCTGCAAACTCTCGGTCGCTGGGGTTACTGTCAGTTTCGTGTTCGCTGCAGAACGTCGCCAGTTGATCCTTGAAATGGTGCGGGCCAATGGGGCGGTATCGCTCCGGGAGCTCGCCCGTGTCGTCCAGACCTCCGAAGTGACCGTACGGCGGGACGTGCGGGCACTGGAGGCCGAAGGACTCCTCGACCGCCGGCACGGCGGTGCGGTACTGCCGGGCGGATTCACGCGAGAGTCCGGCTTCCCGCAGAAATCCCATCTCGCGACCGCGGAGAAGACCGCCATCGCGGATGTCGCCGCGAGCCTCGTCGAAGAGGGCGAGGCGATCGTCGTCGGCGCCGGTACGACCACGCAGGAGCTGGCCCGTCGGCTCGCCCGGGTCCCCGGTCTCACCGTCGTCACCAACTCGCTGCTCGTCGCCCAGGCCCTGGCCCACGCCAACCGCGTGGAGGTCGTCATGACGGGCGGCACGCTGCGCGGCTCCAATTACGCGCTGGTGGGCAGCGGTGCGGAGCAGTCCCTGCACGGTCTGCGGGTGTCGCGCGCCTTCCTGTCCGGCGCGGGGCTCACGGCGGAGCGCGGACTGTCCACGTCCAACATGCTGTCGGCGAGCGTCGACCGGGCGCTGGTGCAGGCGGCGGGGGAGGTCGTGGTGCTGGCCGACCACACGAAGCTCGGTACGGACACGATGTTCCAGACCGTCCCGACGGACCTGATCACGCGGCTGGTCACCGACGAGCCGCCCGCGCACGACGAACGCGCCGGCATGGAGCTCCAGGCCCTCGCGGACCAGGGCGTCCAGATCACCGTCGCGGGCGCGGGCTCCACGGTTTCCGGCACCGGTGCCGGCTCGGGCTCCGGTGAGGGGCGCCAGGCCCGGCGGGACGTTCCGCTCCCGGGCCAGCGGGGCCGACACGCCGGGCCTCCGCAGCTCCGCAGCGCCGCGGCGCTGGCCCCGGACCCGGCCTCCACGGACCGGCCGGCCCGCGTGGCCGACCTGCGCCGCCGCTGACGCCCTCCCCGGCGGGTCTTTCCCCTATCCCGCCCCTTCCCGTAACTGGGGGCTCCGCCCCCAGGCCCCCGTATCGCGCCTGGACGGCGCTTGTCCTCAATCGCCGGACGGGCTGAAATCAGCCCCTCCGGCGTTTGAGGAGCGGGGGTTCGGGGGCAGAGCCCCCGATTCGGGAAGGGGCGGGGTGGGGAAAAATCCGCCGGAACCCGTCCCAGCCGTCACGGCTTCAGGCCGCGCAAGGTCAGGGTCAGGAGGCGGTCGGCGAGTTCCGGGTCCGAGGCGTCCTGTTCCGCCGCCAGGGCTATGGCGTTCGTGAGCTGCATCAGGTCCGTGATGGAGACGTCCGGGCGGACCGCGCCCGACTGCTGGGCGTGGCGGAGGAGGCGCTCGCCGGCCGCGCGGAGCGGCTCGCTGCACTGCCACAGGGCCGAACTCGGGTCGTACGACGCCGACATCAGGGCCCGCGCCAGGCCGCGGTACTCGCCGGCGTGGGTGACGATCGCACGGAGCCACTCCACCAGGGCCGTGCACGGTTCGTCCGCGTCCGCCAGTTCCCGCGAGCGGGCCAGCAGCGCCGCCAGGGCGTCCTGGAAGACCGCGTACATCAGGGCGTGGCGGTTCGGGAAGTGGCGGTACAAGGTGCCGATGCCGACGCCCGCGCGGCGGGCGATGTCCTCCAGCGCCGCGTCCGTGCCGTGCTCGGCGAACGCCGCGCGGGCCACGCGCAGCAGCCGCTCGTGGTTGCGCCGGGCGTCGGCGCGCATCGGCCGGGTCGTCGTCGTCATCGCGGCATCCTCCCTCGTACCCTCCAGGATGCCATCGGGCCGGGTACGGGCGAGGGGCCCGCCGGAACGGTCCGACGGGCCCCTCTGCCTCACGTGCCTCAGTCCTTGATGTCGCAGATCGCGGCGCCCGAGCTCACCGACGCGCCCACCTCGGCGTTCAGGCCCTTCACCGTGCCCGCGCGGTGCGCGTTCAGCGGCTGCTCCATCTTCATGGCCTCCAGGACCACGATCAGGTCGCCCTCCTGGACCTCCTGGCCCTCCTCGACGGCCACCTTGACGATGGTGCCCTGCATCGGGGACGCCAGCGTGTCGCCGGACGCGGCCGACGACGACTTCTTCGCCGCGCGGCGCTTCGGCTTCGCGCCCGCCGCCAGGCCCGTACGCGCCAGGGTCATCCCGAGCGACGACGGCAGCGACACCTCCAGGCGCTTGCCGCCCACCTCGACGACGACCGTCTCGCGGCCCGGCTCCTCCTCCGCCTCGGCCTCGGCCGGCGCGGCGAACGGCTTGATCTCGTTGACGAACTCCGTCTCGATCCAGCGCGTGTGGACCTTGAACGGGCCCTCCGCCGGAGCGAACGCCGGGTCCGCGACGACCGCGCAGTGGAACGGGATGGCCGTCGCCATGCCCTCGACCTGGAACTCGGCCAGGGCGCGGCGGGCGCGCTCCAGGGCCTGCTGCCGGGTCGCGCCGCTGACGATCAGCTTGGCGAGGAGCGAGTCCCACGCCGGGCCGATGACCGAGCCGGACTCGACGCCCGCGTCGAGCCGGACACCGGGGCCGGACGGCGGGGCGAAGGTGGTGACGGTGCCGGGCGCCGGGAGGAAGTTGCGGCCCGGGTCCTCGCCGTTGATGCGGAACTCGAAGGAGTGGCCGCGGATCGCCGGGTCGTCGTAGCCGAGCTCCTCGCCGTCCGCGATACGGAACATCTCCCGTACGAGGTCGAGACCGGTGACCTCCTCGGTGACCGGGTGCTCGACCTGGAGGCGGGTGTTGACCTCCAGGAAGGAGATCGTGCCGTCCGTGCCGACCAGGAACTCGACGGTGCCGGCGCCGACGTAGCCGGCCTCCTTCAGGATGGCCTTCGACGCGCGGTACAGCTCCGCGTTCTGCTCGTCGGTCAGGAACGGCGCCGGGGCCTCCTCGACCAGCTTCTGGTGGCGGCGCTGCAGGGAGCAGTCACGGGTCGACACGACGACGACGTTGCCGTGCTGGTCCGCCAGGCACTGGGTCTCGACGTGCCGCGGCTTGTCCAGGTAGCGCTCGACGAAGCACTCACCGCGGCCGAACGCGGCGACGGCCTCGCGGACCGCCGAGTCGTACAGCTCCGGCACCTCTTCGAGGGTGCGGGCGACCTTCAGGCCGCGGCCGCCGCCGCCGAAGGCCGCCTTGATGGCGATGGGCAGGCCGTGCTCCTGGGCGAAGGCGACGACCTCGTCGGCGCCGGACACCGGGTCGGGCGTGCCGGCCACCAGCGGGGCGCCGGCGCGCTGCGCGATGTGACGGGCCGCCACCTTGTCGCCGAGGTCCCGGATCGCCTGCGGCGGCGGGCCGATCCAGATGAGCCCGGCGTCCAGCACGGCCTGGGCGAACTCCGCGTTCTCGGACAGGAATCCGTAACCCGGGTGGATGGCGTCGGCACCCGAGTCCTTGGCCGCCTGGAGCACCTTGGCCATGTCGAGATAGCTGGCGGCCGGGGTGTCACCGCCCAGGGCGAACGCCTCGTCCGCCGCGCGGACGTGCAGGGCGTCCCGGTCCGGATCGGCGTAGACCGCTACGCTCGCGATCCCGGCGTCCCGGCAGGCACGGGCGACACGGACAGCGATCTCGCCACGGTTGGCGATGAGCACCTTGCGCACGATGGCTCCCTCCTCCTTGCTGTATTTCTCCGGAGGCGCTGCCCCCGTGTTCGCGGCTGCGCCGCGGGCCGGACCCCGGCCGGAGCCGAAGACTTCTCAAAACACGCTGAGTTTAGGGACTGCCGACACGGGCTTTCGACCCGTTCCCACTCGTGAGGTTGCCCACACAGAGCGTGATGCGCGGCGTGCCCGTACCGCGTAACCCCATGTCCTGCCACAGTACGCAGGGCTTCTTCACTGCACAGTAACCCTGCGGTGTGGCCAAGGTCTCTGTTCGGGCAGCCAGCGGGCCGTCCTGAATCTTTGTGGAGTCCCTACGAATGGGCGAATGATTCTTTGCCGTTCGCTCGCCGTTCCACCGCCGTTTCGGCGACCGGCGTGTCCGGACCCTTGCCCAGGGGGCTACTGGTGAGTAGCGTGCGCGCTGATCCTGTACCGCAGGTAACAGTCAGGGGGTACCCGTGGTGACCCGCAGACCGATCGCGCTGACGACGGCGGCCGTGCTGTTCGCCGAGGCGGCGGGTGCCGTGGCGCTGCACGGCGTGCTGGCCACGGTCCTGTCCGGCCAGCGGATGTCCCTGGCCGGCCTCGACCCGGACCTGATGATCACCGGTACGTGGGTGATGGGCGGGGTCATGGGCGCCTACCTGGCGGTGTGCGCGGGCGTGCTGCTCCTCGTGGGCGTACGGGACGCCCCGCCCGGGCGGTGGGCCCGTGTCCTCCTCATCACCTGCGCGATCACCCATGGGGTGCTGGGCGCGGCGGTCGTCGGGCTTGTGGGGTGGGTCGCGTTCGCGGTGCTGATGGTGGTGTTCGGGCTGGTGGTGCTGTCCCTGGTCGCGTACGGGCCGGAGCCGGAGCCGGAGCCGGAGGCTGCGCAGGGCCTAGGTCCAGAGGTCGGTGACCGAGACGCCGAGCTGGGACAGGAGGCGGCGGAGCAGGGGCAGTGACAGGCCGATGACGTTGCCCGGGTCGCCGTCGATGCCGTCGATGAAGGGCGCCGAGCGGCCGTCGAGGGTGAACGCGCCCGCGACGTTGAGCGGTTCGCCGCTGGCGACGTACGCGGCGATCTCCTCGTCCGTCGGTTCACCGAAGCGCACCAGCGTCGACGCGGTGGCCGACGCGTACCGCTTCGTCACCGTGTCATGGACGCAGTGGCCGGTCTGAAGGACGCCGACCCGGCCGCGCATCGACTTCCAGCGGGCGATGGCCTCCTCGGCGTCGGCGGGCTTGCCCAGGGCGCGCCCGTCCAGCTCCAGGACCGAGTCGCAGCCGATCACCAGCGCCCCTGACGCCTCGGGGCGGGCGGCCACGAGGGACGCCTTGGCCTCCGCGAGGGCGAGGGCCAGTTCGGCCGGGGTCGGGGCGGTGATCTTGTTCTCGTCGAAGCCGCTGACGATGACTTCCGGGGCGAGCCCCGCCTGGCGCAGCAGTCCGAGGCGGGCGGGGGACGCGGAGGCGAGGACGAGGCGGCGCTGAGCTGTCATGGCGCCATCGTATTCAGCTTCAGCGCAGCCCGGCCGCGAACATCGCCACGAGCATGGCCACGGCCAGCAGGACGCCTGCGCGGCGGAGCATGGCCTGCGTGGCCCGCATCTCCTCGGGCGCTTCGTCGTCGGGGTCGGACCACAGCATCCTTCGATCCTGCGGATGCGGTGGGCGGGTCGCCTGAGTACGCGTACTCAAGCGGTCCCGTACGAACGGACTAGTCACGTCCGACGGGTCTTTCCCCACCCCGCCCCTTCCCGAACTGGGGCTCCGCCCCAGACCCCGGTCGCGCCTGTGGGGGTGCCCCCTGCTCGAAGAGCTTGGGGGAGCTCGTCCTCAAACGCCGGACGGGCTGAAAATCAGCCC
>NZ_JABWDV010000437.1 GCF_013362995.1 Streptomyces sp. TRM64462
TGTAATTGGCAGCACGACTGATTCTGGTTCAGTTAGTCTTGGTTCGAGTCCAGGTAGGCCAGCGGGATTGCGCAAGTGATCCACGCCCCCGTTGTGTAGCGGCCTAGCACGCCGCCCTCTCAAGGCGGTAGCGCCGGTTCGAATCCGGTCGGGGGTACGCGATGAAGGAAGCCCTCCCCATCACGGGGAGGGCTTCTTCGCGTGCCACGACAGACGTGTGCCACAACAGAACAGAGACACAACACCGGCCCACCGCTGCGGCGTTGAAGCGGTGGGCCGGTGGTGACAGATCATGGACGTACGGGCCTCAGCTCGACCGGCGCAGCGCCTCCGTCAGACGCGCGGCCGCGTCGATGACCGCCTGGGCGTGCATACGGCCCGGGTGGCGTGTCAGACGCTCGATCGGGCCCGAGACGGACACGGCGGCCACCACACGGTTCGAAGGGCCCCGTACGGGCGCGGAGACCGACGCCACGCCCGGCTCGCGCTCACCGATCGACTGGGCCCAGCCCCGGCGCCGTACGCCCGACAGGGCCGTCGCCGTGAAGCGGGCGCCCTGGAGGCCGCGGTGCAGGCGCTCCGGCTCCTCCCAGGCCATCAGGATCTGCGCCGACGAGCCGGCCTTCATCGTGAGCGTCGAACCCACCGGGACCGTGTCCCGCAGGCCCGACAGCCGCTCGGCGGCCGCCACGCAGATCCGCATGTCGCCCTGGCGCCGGTAGAGCTGCGCGCTCTCCCCGGTCACGTCCCGCAGATGCGTGAGCACCGGGCCCGCCGTCGCCAGCAGGCGGTCCTCACCGGCCGCGGCGGCCAGCTCGGCCAGCCGCGGGCCCAGGATGAACCTGCCCTGCATGTCCCTCGCCACCATCCGGTGGTGTTCCAGAGCCACGGCCAGCCGGTGGGCCGTGGGTCGTGCGAGTCCGGTCGCCGCTACGAGCCCGGCGAGGGTGGCCGGACCGGACTCCAGGGCGCTCAAAACCAGTGCTGCCTTGTCGAGAACGCCTACGCCGCTACTGTTGTCCATGCAACGATATTCACGTCTCACTCTGTGAAACGCAAGTTCAATTTTTCCGGGATCTTGCCAACCTGGAGGGGCGGCCCGGGATCCACGGGTCCGCTGCCGGCGTCCAGAACGTGACATCACGGGGAGTGACGGGCGCGGGCGCACATATCTCTAGATCGCCGGCTCACCACGCCGGCCGGAGGGAAAGCGATGGGTAGGACACTCGCGGAGAAGGTCTGGGACGACCATGTCGTCCGGCGCGCCGAGGGCGAGCCCGATCTTCTCTTCATCGATCTGCACCTGCTGCACGAGGTGACCAGCCCCCAGGCCTTCGACGGCCTCCGCAAGGGCGGCCGGCAGGTGCGGCGGCTCGACCTCACCATCGCCACCGAGGACCACAACACCCCGACCCTCGACATCGACAAGCCCATCGCCGACCCCGTCTCCCGCGCCCAGCTGGAGACCCTGCGCAAGAACTGCGCCGAGTTCGGCGTGCGCCTGCACCCGCTGGGCGACGTCGAGCAGGGCGTCGTCCACGTCGTCGGCCCCCAGCTGGGCCTGACCCAGCCCGGCACGACCGTCGTCTGCGGCGACTCCCACACCTCCACGCACGGCGCGTTCGGCGCGCTGGCCTTCGGCATCGGCACCTCCCAGGTCGAGCACGTCCTGGCCACCCAGACGCTGCCCATGGCCCGCCCCAAGACCATGGCCATCACCGTCGACGGCGAACTGCCCGACGGCGTCACCGCCAAGGACCTGATCCTGGCGATCATCGCGAAGATCGGCACCGGCGGCGGCCAGGGATACGTCCTGGAGTACCGGGGCTCCGCCATCGAGAAACTCTCGATGGAGGCCCGCATGACCATCTGCAACATGTCCATCGAGGCCGGCGCCCGCGCGGGCATGATCGCCCCCGACGAGACCACCTTCGCGTACCTCAAGGGCCGCGCCCACGCCCCCCAGGGCGAGGACTGGGACGCCGCCGTCGCGTACTGGAAGACGCTGCGCACCGACGACGACGCCGTCTTCGACGCCGAGGTCGTCATCGACGCCGCCGAGCTGTCCCCGTTCGTCACCTGGGGCACCAACCCCGGCCAGGGCGCGCCGCTTTCGGCGTCCGTCCCCGACCCCGCTTCGTACGAAGACGCATCGGAGCGGTTCGCCGCCGAGAAGGCCCTGGAGTACATGGGCCTGACCGCCGGGCAGCCGCTGCGCGACATCAAGGTCGACACCGTCTTCGTCGGCTCCTGCACCAACGGCCGCATCGAGGACCTGCGCGCCGCGGCCGCCGTCCTGGAAGGCCGCAAAATCGCCGACGGCGTACGGATGCTGGTGGTCCCCGGCTCCGCGCGCGTGGGCCTGCAGGCCGTCGACGAGGGCCTGGACAAGGTCTTCAAGGAGGCCGGGGCCGAATGGCGGCACGCCGGCTGCTCCATGTGCCTCGGCATGAACCCCGACCAACTCGCCCCCGGTGAGCGCTCCGCGTCCACCTCCAACCGCAACTTCGAGGGGCGGCAGGGCAAGGGCGGCCGTACCCACCTGGTCTCGCCGCAGGTCGCCGCCGCCACCGCGGTCCTGGGCCACCTGGCCTCCCCGGCCGACCTGTCCGACGCCGTCGTCACCACTCCCGCGGGGGTCTGAGGAACCATGGAAGCCTTCACCACGCACACCGGCCGCGCCGTCCCGCTGCGCCGCAGCAACGTCGACACCGACCAGATCATCCCCGCGCACTGGCTCAAGAAGGTCACGCGCGACGGCTTCGAGGACGGGCTGTTCGAGGCCTGGCGCAAGGACCCGGAGTTCGTCCTCAACCGCCCCGAGCGGCAGGGCGCCACCGTCCTGGTCGCCGGCCCCGACTTCGGCACCGGCTCCTCCCGCGAGCACGCCGTCTGGGCCCTGCAGAACTACGGCTTCAAAGCCGTCGTCTCCTCCCGCTTCGCCGACATCTTCCGCGGCAACTCGCTGAAGAACGGCCTGCTCACGGTGGTCCTCGACCAGAAGACCGTGGACGCCCTGTGGGAACTGACCGAAGCCGACCCGAACGCCGAGATCACCGTCGACCTGGAGAGCCGCCAGGTCCGCGCCGAAGGCGTCACGGCCGACTTCGAACTCGACGAGAACGCCCGCTGGCGGCTGCTCAACGGCCTCGACGACATCAGCATCACGCTCCAGAACGAGGCGGACATCGCCGCGTACGAAGCGAAGCGCCCGTCCCACAAGCCGCGCACCCTGCCGGTCTGACCCCAGGGCGCCCGGAGCGCCCCAGGGCCCCAGCGCCCCAGGGCCCCAGGGCCAGCCCCGCGCGACACCCGGTGCCCCCGGCCGAAGCCCTCGGCCGGGGGCACCGCCATGTCGCCAACTCGCCCGGACGACGTGCCGCCGACGCGCCCCTCCGCGTTGGCGTGAAAGCGCCCTTCCGGCGCCCGTTCCCCCGTCCGGAACCCCGCCCTGGCGGCCATCCGGCTGACACCGCCGAAGACTCCCCGAAGTCCCTTCCGGCGCGCCCGAACAGCCTCCCCCGATGTGGTCAATCCGGTTTGCCCCGCAGGTAGTTGGGCATTCGCCCGGTACCGGATGAGCCGGCCTCCGCCGCAGCCCGAAACGCCTCCGGCGCAGGCCAGTTACCCCCTACGGAGGCGACAACTCGCCCCAGATGGCACAATCGGTGCATGGAACGCGACAGCCAACTCGAGCTCTACGAGGCCGTCGCAGCCCGGCTGAAAGAAGCGCACGCCCGTGTGCGCGCACTGCAAGTCCCGGAGGGCGTAAGGATGGCGCTGTCCCGGAAGCTGCTGGTCGTCACGGCAGCGGCGAAGCACGATCTCGCGGACGCGGCAAGGCGTCTCGACCGGTTGATGAAGGACCTCGACGAGGGCCGATTCCCTGAAGGGGACTGACATCCGAAGTGCGCGGCGACCTACTGCGTTGCGGCACAAGGGTGATTAGCCCGTTTCGTGTTTGATTTGCGGTATATATCTGCCTAACGTGCGAAAAAGCTTGAACACTTTCGTTCCGGCAATGTCTCCGAAGGGGAAGACGTGAACAAGGCGCAGCTCGTAGAAGCGATTGCCGACAAGATGGGCGGCCGCCAGCAGGCCGCCGATGCTGTCGACGCGGTGCTGGACGCGATCGTCCGTGCCGTGGTCGCCGGTGACCGGGTCTCGGTCACCGGCTTCGGCTCGTTCGAGAAGGTCGAGCGTCCCGCCCGCTACGCCCGCAACCCGCAGACGGGCGAGCGCGTCCGGGTCAAGAAGACCTCCGTTCCGCGCTTCCGCGCCGGTCAGGGCTTCAAGGACCTGGTCAGCGGCTCCAAGAAGCTGCCCAAGGGCGGCGAGGTCGCCGTGAAGAAGGCCCCCAAGGGCAGCCTGACCGGCCCGACGGCGACCGCCGCGAAGAAGGCCGCCGCCAAGAAGGCCGTGACCAAGAAGGCCGCCGCGAAGAAGGCGGCACCCGCCAAGAAGGCCGCGGCGAAGAAGGCCACGGCCAAGAAGGCGGCACCCGCCAAGAAGGCCGCGCCGGCGAAGAAGACCACCGCCGCCGCCAAGAAGACCACGGCGAAGAAGACCGCCCCGGCGAAGAAGGCCGCGGCCAAGAAGGCGCCCGCCAAGAAGACCACGGCGCGCAAGACCACGGCCAAGAAGACCGCCGCCAGGAAGAGGTAAGCCGCGCAGCGGTACGGAGCCACTCACGCGCGGGGCCGGACTCCCTTCGGGGAGCCCGGCCCGCGGTGTGTCCGGCCCAGGCCGGCCCAGACCGACGAAGCCAGGCCGACGAGGCCAGGCCGATGTCCGGCCGGGCTCAGAGCGTCTGGAGCGTCACCAGCGTGATCCGCAGGGAGCCGCCCTGCCCCTCCGTCTCGATCCGCACCCGCTGTCCCGGGCGCAGCAGCAGCAGACCGCCCGCGTCGAACGCCTCCGCGCCGAACTCGACCGGGGTGCCGTCGTCGAGCAGCACACTCCCGCTGCGGGTCTCGGGGTCGTATGTGTACGCGGTCGCCTGCATGAACCGCAGCCTACCCGGCCGCCGTCCGCCGGTCCGCGGTGCACGGGCCCACGCCCAGCGCCAGCGCCTCCCGCAGGTCGTCGGCCGTGTCCACGTCCCGCCGCACCGAGCCCACGCCGCCGAGCCGGATTTCCACCGCGCCCGACGACAAATGCCGCAGCCGCGACGCACCCCCGAAAGCCGGGCGCAATTCAATTCCCGGCGCCGCCGACAGGAACGTCGTACCGATATCGGCGGCATCCGCGAGAAACGCCCGGGGAAAACGCCCCGCCACCGCCAGCACCCGGCCCAGTTCCGCCGGGCGCAGCGCGGGCAGGTCCGCGTTCAGCGCCGCCACCGGCGCCCCGGGCCGCCGGGCCCGTACCGTCTCCGCCCCGTACGCCAGCGCCGCGTTGAGCCCCGCCGCCGGGCGGTCCGGCACCACCCGGGCGCCCAGCGCGCGCAGCACCACGGCGGCGGCGCCGTCGTCCGTGACGACCACCACATCCCGTACCGCGCCGCAGGCCAGCGCGGCCGCCACCGTGTCCTGCGCGAACGCCAGCGCCAGCCGCTGCCGCTGCGGCGCCGGGAACGCGCCCGCCAGCCTGCTCTTGGCCAGCGCGAGCGGCTTCAACGGCACCACCAGTGACCAGCGGCGGGACTTTTCCTCCGTATCCATCCGGGCCATTCTGTCCCGGCCCCGACACGGCTGGGGAACGACCCGGAGAGCCCCTCCCGCGGGCGGGGCGTACGGTGTTCTCGACAGACCAGGGGCATGGGGCGACACTTGACCCCCGGCATCACGAGTACCGACGAGTACGACCAGCAGTCCCACAGGAAGGTGTCCGCGTGTCCCGCCGCAGAATCGGCTTCTGGTACCGCCTCGCGGCGGTCATCGCTAAACCGCCGCTGGTGGTTCTGTTCAAGCGGGACTGGCGCGGAATGGAGCACATTCCGGCCGAGGGCGGATTCATCACCGCCGTCAACCACAACTCGTATCTCGACCCGCTGTCGTACGCGCACTTCCAGTACAACACCGGCCGCGTACCGCGCTTCCTGGCGAAGGCCGGCCTGTTCAAGGGCGCGTTCGTCGGCATGATGCTCCGCGGCACCGGGCAGATCCCCGTCTACCGCGAGACGACCAACGCCCTGGACGCCTTCCGCGCCGCCGTCGCCGCCATCGAACGGGGCGAGTGCGTCGCCTTCTACCCCGAGGGCACCCTCACCCGCGACCCCGCCATGTGGCCCATGGCCGGCAAGACCGGCGCCGCACGCGTCGCGCTGCTCACCAAGGTGCCCGTCATCCCCGTCGCCCAGTGGGGCGCCAACCTGGCGATGCCGCCCTACGCCAAGGAGAAGAGGCTCCGCCTCTTCCCCCGCAAGACCCTCACCGTGCTGGCGGGACCGCCCGTCGACCTGTCCCGGTTCTACGGCGAGGAGCCCACCAACGAGGTCCTCCGCGAGGCCACCGAGGAGATCATGCGGGCCATCACCGCGCTCCTGGAGGACATCCGCGGCGAGAAGGCCCCCGAAGAGCCGTACGATCACCGCAGGGCCCGGCTGGAACAGCGCCGCAGGTCCGCAGGGGAGGAAGCCAAGTGACACGCCCCGTCAAGGCAGCCGTCTTCGGAACCGGCTCATGGGGTACGGCCTTCGGCATGGTCCTCGCCGACGCCGGCTGCGACGTGACCCTCTGGGGGCGCCGCCAGGAGCTCGCCGACGCCGTCAACACCACGCGCACCAACCCGGACTACTTCCCGGGCGTCGAACTCCCCGCTTCGCTGCGCGCCACCACCGACCCCGCCGAGGCCGCGGCCGACGCCGACTTCACGGTGCTGGCCATCCCCTCCCAGACACTGCGCGGCAACCTCGCCGCCTGGGCGCCGAAGCTCGCCCCCGACACCGTCCTCGTGTCCCTGATGAAGGGCATCGAACTCGGCACGTGCAAGCGGATGAGCGAGGTCATCGCGGAGGTCGCCGACGTGCCCGCGGCCCGCGTCGCCGTGGTCACCGGGCCGAACCTCGCCAAGGAGATCGTCGCCCGCATGCCGGCCGCCTCCGTCGTCGCCTGCACCGACGAGGCCGCCGCCCAGCGGCTCCAGGCCGCGTGCCACACGCCGTACTTCCGCCCGTACACGAACACCGACGTCGTCGGCTGCGAACTCGGCGGCGCCGTCAAGAACGTCATCGGCCTCGCCGTCGGCATCGCGGACGGCATGGGCCTGGGCGACAACGCCAAGGGCTCGCTCATCACGCGCGGCCTCGCCGAGACCACACGCCTGGGCCTGTCCATGGGCGCCGACCCGCTCACCTTCTCCGGCCTCGCCGGCCTCGGCGACCTGGTCGCCACATGCTCGTCGCCGCTGTCCCGCAACCACACCTTCGGCTTCAACCTCGGCAAGGGCATGACCCTGGAGGAGACCATCGCGGTCACCAGGCAGACCGCCGAAGGCGTCAAGTCCTGCCAGTCGGTGCTCGACCTGGCCCGCCGCCACGGCGTCGACATGCCCATCACGGAGACCGTCGTCGGCATCGTCCACGAGGGCAAGCCCCCCGTGGTGGCCCTCAAGGAGCTGATGTCGCGCAGCGCCAAGCCCGAACGGCGTTGAGCCACTCGGGGGGCGTGGGGGGATGCCCCCCGCACCCCCCGAGCGGGTAGTCTCATCGCGATATGAGCAGCGAGAAACTCCCCACCACCCCCGGGCGCAAGCCGCGCGTGGCCGTCGTCTTCGGCGGACGCAGCTCCGAGCACGCCATCTCCGTCGTCACGGCCGGCGCCGTCCTGCGCGCCATCGACCGGACGGCATACGACGTGCTGCCCATCGGCATCACCACCGAAGGCCGCTGGGCGCTGACCGCCGACGCCCCGGAGCGGATGGCCATCGCCGACCGGACGCTGCCCAGCGTCACCGACCTCGCGGAACCCGGCGACGGCACCGTCGTCCTGTCCGCCGACCCCACCAGCCGGGAGATCGTCTACACGGAGCCCAGCTCCGTGCCCAAGGCCCTCGGCGAGGTCGACGTCGTCTTCCCCGTGCTGCACGGCCCGTACGGCGAGGACGGCACCCTCCAAGGACTGCTGGAGCTCGCCGGCCTCCCCTACGTCGGCGCCGGCGTCCTCGCCTCGGCGGTCGGCCAGGACAAGGAGTACATGAAGCGCGTCTTCACTTCCTTCGGCCTGCCCGTCGGCCCGTACGAGGTGATCCGCCCCCGCGAGTGGGAGCAGGACCCGTCGGGCGCCCGCAAGCGCGTCGTGGACTTCGCCGGCGAGCACGGCTGGCCGCTGTTCGTGAAGCCCGCCCGCGCCGGCTCCTCCATCGGCATCACCAAGGTCGACGACGAGTCCGGCCTCGACGCGGCCATCGCCGAGGCCCGCCGCCACGACCCGAAGATCATCGTCGAGTCGCTGCTGACCGGCCGCGAGATCGAATGCGGCGTCCTGGAGTTCGAGGACGGCCCGCGCGCCAGCGCCCCCGCCTGGATCCCGCCCGTCAGCGACCACGAGTTCTACGACTTCGAGGCCAAGTACATCGACTCCGCGTCCGGTGTCGTCCCGGCCCCGATCACCCCCGAGCAGACCGCCGAGGTGCAGCGCCTCGCCGTCGCCGCGTTCGAGGCCACGTCCTGCGAGGGCCTGGTCCGCGCGGACTTCTTCCTCACCGACGACGGCGAGTTCGTGATCAACGAGATCAACACCATGCCGGGCTTCACGCCGATCTCGATGTACCCGCGCATGTGGGAGGCGTCCGGCGTCAGCTACCCGGAGCTCATCGACCGCCTCATCCAGGCGGCCCTGCGCCGCCCGACCGGCCTGCGCTGAACCCCCCGTCCCGCCGGGCCGGTCACAGGCTCGGCGGGACCGCCCGGGCCACCGGCCCGGCGAACGCCACCAGCGGGCCCACGTCGTGCGCGAACCTCCGGTCCAGCGACACCTCCACATACGCCTTGCGGTACGTGGTCGTGAACCGCGGCCCGTCGCCCTCGCGCTGCTCCACCAGCCAGTCGACGCCCTCCGCCGACACCGCGTCCGCCTGCGGATCGCTCATCCTGGCGGGCCGGGGCACACCGCAGCGCAGTACGATCGCCCCGTCCCCCCACGCGGCGGTCAGCTCGGAAGCCGGCTCCGTACCGCTCCGCTCCAGGCCGGCGACCGTGTCCGGAAGCTCCTTCTGCAGCGCACGGCAGAGGGCGGCCTCCTCCGCGGCCGGGCTGGGAACCGGGACCGACGCGTTCGCGTCCGTGGGGGAGCAGCCCGCGACCGTCGGCAGCAGCGCGGCCGCGGCGACGGCGGCGACCGCGGCGGGCAGACGGAAAAGCCGGTGAGAGGACATCACCGGCTCAGCGTAGACGGGGGCTACAGGTGAACGACCGGGCAGGTCAGGGTGCGCGTGATCCCTTCCACTTGCTGGACCCTGGCGACCACCATGCGGCCCAGTGCGTCGACCGTGTCGGCCTGGGCGCGCACGATCACGTCGTACGGGCCCGTGACGTCCTCGGCCTGGATCACGCCGGGGATCTTCGAGATGGTTTCGGCGACCGTCGACGCCTTGCCCACCTCGGTCTGAATCAGGATGTACGCCTGTACCACGAACCCTCCAGGGCGGCCACGAGGATCATTCCGGGCTGGGAGTACCCGGGGAAGAAAGGGACGCCACGGTACCGCGTCGCCGCGGGCGACGGGGAGACCCACAGGTCCGGCGGTGCTCGCAGCGTGGCGCACGAAGACAGAAGTTGACGGCTTCGCCCGTCTCAATGACCGTACCTACAGCAGTGACGGCTCGCGACCGCAACCGCACCGGGACCAACCGGTCGTACGGTGAGCCCACGACGACATGGAGAGGTGGACCTCGGTGAAGGGCACTGTCGGCGAACTCGGGGAGTTCGGGCTGATCAGGGAGCTCACCTCCCGGCTCACCACCACCCCGGCGGTACGGATCGGGCCGGGCGACGACGCCGCCGTCGTCGCCGCCCCCGACCGGCGGGTGGTCGCCAGCACGGACATCCTGCTGGAGGGCCGCCACTTCCGGCGCGACTGGTCCACCGCGTACGACGTCGGCCGCAAGGCCGCCGCCCAGAACCTCGCCGACATCGCCGCCATGGGCGCCGTCCCCACCGCGCTGCTCCTCGGCCTGGTCGTCCCCGCCGAACTGCCCGCCACCTGGCCCAGCGAGCTGATGGACGGGCTGCGGGACGAGTGCCAGGTCGCGGGCGCGGCCGTCGTCGGCGGCGACGTCGTACGCGGCGACACCATCACCGTCTCCATCACCGCGCTCGGCGACCTCCGCAACCACGATCCCGTCACGCGCGGCGGCGCCCAGCCCGGCGACGTCGTCGCCTACACCGGCTGGCTCGGCTGGTCCGCCGCCGGATACGCCGTGCTCTCCCGCGGCTTCCGCTCCCCCCGCGCCTTCGTCGAGGCCCACCGCCGCCCGGAACCCCCGTACCACGCCGGGCCGGCCGCGGCCGGGCTCGGCGCCACCGCCATGTGCGACGTCAGCGACGGACTGATCGCGGACCTCGGGCACATCGCGGAGGCCAGCAAGGTCCGTATCGACCTGCGCTCGTCCGCCATCGACATTCCGACGCAGATGAACGACATCGGCCAGGCCGTCGGTGTCGACCCGCTCCAGTGGGTGCTCACCGGGGGAGAGGACCACGCGATCGTCGCCACCTTCCCGCCCGACGTGAAGCTGCCCGCCCGGTGGAAGGTGATCGGCGAGGTGCTCAACCCGTCCGCGCTGCCACAGGTCACCGTGGACGGGGCGCCCTGGCACACCAAGGGCGGCTGGGACCACTTCGGGGGTCACGAGTGACCTCCCGTACGGCTCCTCCCCGCGTCCTGACCGTCGCCGGATCCGACGCGGGCGGTGGCGCCGGCATCCAGGCCGACCTCAAGACGATGCTGGCACTCGGCGTGCACGGCATGAGCGTGATCACCGCCGTCACCGCCCAGAACTCCCTGGGCGTCCAGGGCGCCTGGGAACTGCCCGAGGACGCCGTACGCGCCCAGTACCGCAGTGTCGTCGACGACATCGGCGTCCAGGCCGTCAAGACCGGCATGCTGGCCTCCGCCCCGCTCGTCGAGACCGTCGCCGCACTCCTCGCCGGCACGGACGCACCCGTGGTCGTCGACCCCGTCGGCGTCTCCAAGCACGGCGACGCGCTGCTCGCCGCGTCGGCCCTGGAGTCCGTACGGAAACGGCTGCTGCCCGTGGCCACGGTCGCGACCCCGAACCTGGACGAGGTGGCCCAGCTCACCGGCGTACGGGTCGAGAAGGAGGACGACCTGCGGCGGGCCGCCGACATGATCCTGGAGTACGGGCCCCGCTGGGCGCTCATCAAGGGCGGGCACCTGTCGGGCGACGCGGACGCCGTGGACCTGCTCACGGACGGGCACGAGGAGCACTGGCTGCGGGCCCCGCGCCACGACAACCGGCACACCCACGGCACGGGCTGCACCCTCGCCTCCGCGGTGGCCGCGGGCCTGGCCAAGGGCCTGCCCGTGCCGGAGGCCGTACGGGACGCCAAGGAGTACGTCACCGGGGCCATCGCGGCCGGGTTCGCGCTGGGCGCCGGGATCGGGCCCGTGGACCACGGCTGGCGGTTCCGCTCCTAGCGGGGCCTCTCCTCGCGTGCCCGGATACGGCGAAAAGCCGGCCCACCGAGAGGTGGACCGGCTTTCAAGGCAACCGCAGAGGCTGCGCTACGACGAAACGTCGCGGTTAGCGCGAGACCTTGCCGGCCTTGATGCACGAGGTGCAGACGTTGAGCCGCTTCGGCGTCCGACCGACCACGGCACGCACGCGCTGGATGTTCGGGTTCCAGCGACGGGACGTACGGCGGTGCGAGTGCGAAATGTTGTTGCCGAAGCCCGGCCCCTTGCCGCAGACGTCGCAGTTGGCAGCCACGGGTCACTCCAAAGACTTCAGATGCACTTACAGTGAAATCCGGCGAGCCGGAATCAGATCGGTGACATCAGGTCGGTGACTGAAGTGGCGTTGCCGGGGAACGGCCCGATTCTCATCGGGCAACCGGAGCAGCATACAACGGCCGCTTCGGTAGAACGAAACTACCACGGTCGGCCGGGCCCCCGCCCCGGCTCCCCCCTGCCCACGGGGTCTACCCTGCGGTGCAGCCCACCGTGCGAGGAGGATCACCAGGTGCCGCAGACTGTCGAATCCGCAGCGGTCCGTACCTGGTGCACGCTGGCGCTGGACGCCCTCGGCCGGGAGCGCGAGGAGATCGACGCGATCAACGTCTACCCCGTCCCGGACGGCGACACCGGCACCAACCTCTACCTCACCGTCGAGTCGGCGTGCCAGGCCGTGGAGGCCGTCTTCACCGCCCACGACTCCTCCCACGACTCCGCTCCGCCCGCCTTCGAGGACGCCGTACGGGCCATGGCGCACGGCGCGCTGCTCGGCGCCCGCGGCAACTCCGGCACGATCCTGGCGCAGCTGCTGCGCGGCATGGCCGACGTGCTGGCGCGGGGCAGCGACGGGGAGCACCTCGCCGGCGCCCTGCGCACCGCGGCCGCCTCGGCCCGGCAGGCCGTGGCCCACCCCGTTGAGGGCACCATCCTGAGCGTCGCGTCGGCGGCGGCCGACGCGGCCGGTGCCGTGAACTCCGACCCGGCGGTGGTGGCCCGCGCCGCGTACGAGGGGGCGCGCGCCGCCCTGGACGCCACGCCCGGGCAGCTCGCGGTCCTGGCGGAGGCCGGTGTCGTGGACGCAGGCGGACGGGGACTGGTCACGGTCCTGGGCGCCCTGGTCGAGGCGGTGACCGGGGAGGCTCCGGCCCGGGCGCCCCGGCCGCAGCGGCACGTGGTGACCCCGCACGAGGAGGCCTGCAGGGCGCCCGGCGGGCCCGCGTACGAGGTGATCTACCTCCTGGAGGCCGACGACGCCGCCGTGGACCGGCTGCGCGCCCGCCTCGACGCGCTCGGCGACTCCCTGGTCGTCGTGGGCGGCGACGGACTGTGGAACGTCCACGTCCACGTGGACGACGCGGGCGCTGCGGTCGAGGCGGGCGTCGAGGCCGGGCGGCCGCACCGCATCCGCATCACGCACTTCGCCGCCGAGGCGGGCGCTGCTTCGTCTGCGGCCTCCTCGGCGCCGGCGGAACCCGTCCAGCGCGCCGTCGTCGCCGTCGTACCCGGCGACGGCCTCGCCGCGCTGTACGCCGACGCGGGCGCCACCACCGTGCCGGCCAGGCCGGGCGAGCCACCGGCGAGCGGGGAGCTCCTCGACGCCATCCGGCGCGCCCACGCGCGCGAAGTGGTGCTGCTGCCGAACGCCGCCGAACTGCGGCACACCGCCGCGGCGGCCGCCGAGCAGGCCCGCGCCGAGGGCGTCCGCGTCGCGCTCATCCCCACCAGGGCCGCCGTCCAGGGCATCGCCGCGCTCGCCGTGCACGAGCCGGGCCGCCGGTTCGACGAGGACGTCGTCGCCATGACCGCCGCGGCCGGAGCGACCCGCTACGGCGAACTCGCCGTCGCCGAGCACCAGTCCTTCACGTCCGCCGGCGTCTGCCAGGCCGGCGACGTCCTCGGGCTCATCGACGGCGACGTCGCCGTCATCGGCCACGACCTGGCCGACACGGCCCGCACGGTCCTGGACCGGATGCTCGCGGCGGGCGGCGAACTCGTCACGCTGGTCCTCGCCGACGACGCCCCGCCCGCACTCGCTGACCACCTGGAGGCCCATGTCCGGGCCCACCACCTGGCCGTGGACACCTGCGTCCACCACGGCGGCCGCCAGCCGTCCCCGCTCCTGATCGGCGTCGAATAGCGCCCGTTGTCAGTCCGGTGGTGTGCAATGGCAGGTGGCTGTGTTTTCCCGGGCATCCGGGGGTGCAGGAACGACGAAGGGAGCCACGGTGCTCAGCGAGCCGCTGACCAAGGTCCTCGGCCCCGCCACCGCGCTGTGCTTTTCCGGGGGACGACCCCCGGACCCCCGGCAGCGCTCGCGGAACCGTGGGCGGGCCGCCGGGGCCGTGAGCCGAGACGAGGTGCTGTCCCCGTGCTGAGCGAGCCGCTGACCAAGGTCCTCGGCCCCGCCACCGCCAAGGTGATGGCCGAGCATCTCGACCTGCACACGGTCGGTGACCTGCTCCACCACTACCCCCGGCGCTACGCCGAGCGCGGTGAGCTGACCACCCTGTCCGACCTGCCCCTCGACGAGCACGTCACCGTCGTCGCGCAGGTCGCGGACGCCCGGGTGCACACGTTCAACGGGTCACGCGGGCGCGGCCAGCGCCTTGAGGTGACCATCACCGACGGCAGCGGACGTCTGCAACTGGTCTTCTTCGGCAAGGGCGTCCACAAGCCCCACAAGGACCTCCTCCCCGGCACGCGCGCGATGTTCGCCGGCAAGGTGTCGCTCTTCAACCGCCGGCTCCAGCTCGCGCACCCCGCGTACGAGCTGCTGCGCGGCGACGACGGCGCCGACGCCGTGGATTCCTGGGCCGGCGCCCTCATCCCGATCTACCCCGCCACCACCAAACTGGAGTCCTGGAAGATCGCCAAGGCCGTCGACGCGGTCCTGCCCCGCGCACGCGACGCCGCCGACCCGCTGCCGCCCGCTCTCCGCGAGGGCCGGGGCCTGGTCGAGCTGCCCGACGCCCTCCAGAAGATCCACCGCCCCCGTACGAAGGCGGACATCGCCGACGCCCGCGACCGCCTGAAGTGGGACGAGGCGTTCGTCCTCCAGGTCGCACTCGCCCGCCGCCGGTACGCCGACGCGCAGCTCCCCGCCGTCCCCAGGAAGCCCGCGCCCGGCGGCCTCCTCGACACGTTCGACGCCCGCCTGCCCTTCACCCTCACCGACGGCCAGCGCGCCGTCTCCGCCGAGATCTTCGCGGACCTCGCCACCGACCACCCCATGCACCGCCTCCTCCAGGGCGAGGTCGGCAGCGGCAAGACCCTCGTCGCACTGCGGGCCATGCTGGCCGTCGTCGACGCCGGCGGCCAGACCGCGCTGCTCGCCCCCACCGAAGTCCTCGCCCAGCAGCACCACCGGTCCATCACGGAGATGATGGGCGACCTGGCCGAAGGAGGCATGCTCGGCGGCTCCGAGCACGCCACCAAGGTCGTGCTGCTCACCGGCTCCATGGGCGCCGCCGCCCGCCGCCACGCCCTGCTGGACCTCGCCACCGGCGAGGCCGGCATCGTCATCGGCACGCACGCCCTGATCGAGGACAAGGTCCAGTTCCACGACCTCGGTCTCGTCGTCGTCGACGAGCAGCACCGCTTCGGCGTGGAGCAGCGCGACGCCCTGCGCGGCAAGGGCAAACAGCCCCCGCACCTGCTCGTCATGACCGCCACACCCATCCCGCGCACGGTCGCCATGACCGTCTTCGGCGACCTGGAGACCTCCGTACTCGACCAGCTGCCCGCCGGCCGGTCCCCGATCGCCAGCCATGTCGTGCCCGCGCAGGACAAACCGCACTTCCTGGCCCGCGCCTGGGAACGGGTCCGCGAGGAGGTCGAGGGCGGCCACCAGGCGTACGTCGTCTGCCCCCGCATCGGGGACGACGAGGACGAGGACGGCTCCGCGAAGAAGCCCGCCAAGCAAGCCGCCCCCGACGACGCCGAGAAGCGTCCGCCCCTCGCCGTCGCCGACGTCGCCGAGCAGCTCGCCAAGGGCCCCCTCGCGGGGCTGCGTGTCGAGGTCCTGCACGGCCGCATGCACCCCGACGACAAGGACGCCGTCATGCGCCGCTTCGCCGCGGGCGACACCGACGTCCTCGTCGCCACCACCGTCATCGAGGTCGGCGTCAACGTCCCCAACGCCACCGTCATGGTGATCATGGACGCCGACCGGTTCGGCGTGTCCCAGCTGCACCAGCTCCGCGGCCGTGTCGGCCGGGGCTCGGCGCCCGGCCTGTGCCTCCTCGTCACCGACATGCCCGAGGCCACGCCCGCCCGGCAGCGGCTCGCCGCCGTCGCCGCCACCCTCGACGGCTTCGAGCTGTCCCGTATCGACCTCGAACAGCGCCGCGAGGGCGACGTGCTCGGCCAGGCCCAGTCCGGCGCCCGCTCGTCGCTGCGCATGCTCGCCGTCATCGAGGACGAGGAGGTCATCGCCGCCGCCCGCGCCGAGGCCGACGCCCTGGTCAGGGCCGACCCCGGCCTTGAGCGCCACCCCGAGCTGCGCACCGCACTCGACGCCCTCCTCGACAAGGACCGCGCGGAGTACCTCGACAAGGGCTGAGCCGCCCCGGAAGGAGCGGCGAGCCCATATCGTGGACGGAAAAGCGACCACTTGGTCGCCCACCGCACGACCGACAAGGACCGAACAGACATGACCCGCGTGATCGCCGGTGCCGCCGGCGGACGCCGCCTGGCCGTCCCGCCGGGCACCGGCACCCGCCCCACGTCGGACCGCGCGCGCGAGGGCCTGTTCTCGACCTGGGAGTCCCTGCTCGGCACCCTCGACGGCATCCGCGTCGCCGACCTGTACGCCGGCTCGGGCGCCGTCGGCCTGGAGGCGCTCTCGCGCGGCGCCGCCCACGTCCTGCTCGTCGAGGCGGACGGCCGGGCCGCCCGCACGGTCCGCGAGAACGTCCGCTCGCTCGGCCTGCCCGGCGCCGAGGTCCGCACCGGCAAGGCCCAGCAGGTGCTGGCAGGACCGCCGCCCACGACCCCGTACGACGCGGTCTTCCTCGACCCGCCGTACGCCGTCACGGACGACGATCTTGGCGAGATACTCCTCACACTCCGGGCTCAGGGCTGGCTCGCCGACGATGCGCTCGTCACCGTGGAGCGCAGCACCAGAGGCGGGGAGTTCGGCTGGCCGGAGGGGTTCGAGCCGCTGCGGTCCCGTCGCTACGGCGAGGGAACGTTTTGGTACGGTCGCGCCGCCTCTACGTGCGAAGACGCGCCATGACCGGACCGGAGAGCGAGGGACTTCAGTTGCGCCGAGCAGTCTGTCCGGGGTCGTTCGACCCCATCACCAACGGACATCTCGACATCATCGCCCGCGCCTCCAAGCTGTACGACGTCGTGCACGTCGCGGTGATGATCAACCAGTCCAAGAAGGGCCTGTTCACCGTCGAGGAGCGGATGGACCTCATCCGCCGCGTCACCGAGGAGTTCGACAACGTCGTGGTCGAGTCGCACCACGGCCTGCTGGTCGACTTCTGCAAGGAGCGCGACATCCCCGCCATCGTCAAGGGACTGCGCGCGGTCAGCGACTTCGACTACGAGCTCCAGATGGCCCAGATGAACAACGGCCTCACCGGTGTCGAGACGCTCTTCGTCCCCACCAACCCCACCTACAGCTTCCTGTCCTCCTCGCTCGTCAAGGAGGTCGCCGCCTGGGGCGGTGACGTCTCGCACCTGCTGCCGCCGGTCGTCCACGAGGCCCTGACCGCCCGCCTCCGCGAAAAGTGATCCACTGACGGGCTGTCATCCGGTGTCGGGCGGGCGCCGACTGGCCGTACAGTCGTCCCGTCCGTGTCCAATCCGGCTGTAGAGAGTGGCGAGCACACGGTGGACGTGCACAAGAAGCTCGACGACATCGTCGAGGCGGTCGGGAACGCCCGTTCCATGCCCATGTCGGCCTCCTGCGTGGTCAACCGCGCCGAGCTGCTCGCCATGCTGGAGGAGCTCCGCGAGGCCCTGCCCGGCTCCCTGGCCCAGGCCCAGGAGCTCATCGGCGGCCGCGAGCAGCTGGTCGAGGAGGCCCGCCGCGAGGCCGAGCGGATCATCCAGGCCGCGCACGCCGAGCGCGGCTCGCTGATCTCCGACACCCAGGTCGCCCGCCAGTCGCAGGACGAGGCCGACCGCATCCTCGCCGAGGCCCGCCGCGAGGCCGAGGAGATCCGCGCCGAGGCCGACGACTACGTCGACTCCAAGCTCGCCAACTTCGAGGTCGTCCTCACCAAGACCATCGGCTCCGTCGACCGCGGCCGCGAGAAGCTCCTCGGCCGCGGCCCCGGCCTCGACGAGCAGGGGTACGCCGACGAGGACGCCCCTGAGTACAGCGCCGACCCGCAGACCCTGATCCAGCGCGCCGACGACTACGTGGACGCCAAGCTCGGCGCCTTCGAGGCGGTCCTCAGCAAGACCCTGGAGGCCGTCGGGCGCGGCCGCCAGAAGCTGCACGGCCGGATCGCGTCCGACGCGCTGGGCGAGCACATGGCCGCCCAGGACGCGGCGGGCGCGCAGCAGCTGCACACCAGCGACGCCGACTACCTGGCCGGCCTCGCCGAGCTCGCCGACCCGGATCCGGCCGCCGCGCACGCCGCGCACGCCGCCCCGGCCGCCGCCCCCGCCATCCCCCAGCAGGCCCCGCCGCCCCCGGCGCAGCAGCCCGACCCGTACGGCTACGCGGCGGTCCAGCAGCCCCAGGACGCGTACGGCTACCAGCAGCAGGACCCCTACGCGTACCAGCAGCAGGCCTACGACCCGAACGGCTACGCCCAGGGCTACGGGCAGCAGCAGCCCGACCCGTACGCGTACCAGCAGCACCACCAGCCGCAGGCGCCCGCCCAGCCCCAGCAGACCGCGGCGCTCGACGAGACGAGCTTCTTCGACACCAGCATGATCGACCTGGACCAGCTGCGGCGCTACGAGCAGGAGCACGGCCAGGGCCACGGCCAGGGGCACTGAGCCGGACCGCCCCCGCCGCCCGGATTGGGCGCTGAGCGGAAGGTCAAGTATCCTGGCTCTTCGGTCGCGAGTACGTCCGCGATCCTGGCTGCCCGCTTCGCCCTCCATGCGGTACGAACGGGCCGGCACCCTTCACGATCCGAGCAGATTCTCGAAAGCAGGAAGAGCCCTGAGCACGCGCCTCGACCACCGCAACCCCCTCGTGTTCGACACACACGAGCTGGGGCGGCGTCCCGGTGCGCTCCAGCGGCTCGCCCGCGAGGTCGCGGCCCCGGCCGACCTCGGGATCGACGAAGTCATCGGCGTACCGGAGGGCTCGCCCGTCGAGCTCGAACTCCGCCTCGAGTCGGTCATGGAAGGGGTGCTCGTCACAGGCACCGCCCGTGCGTCGGCCGAGGGGGAGTGCGTAAGGTGTCTGGAGCCGCTGCGACTCGATGTCGAGGCGGACTTCCAGGAGATGTTCTCGTACCCCGACGCCGACGACCGGGGCCGCAGCAAGCAGGCGGAGCCCGGCGATGACGCCGAGGACGAGGACATGATCCCCCTCGAGGACGGCATGTTCGACCTCGAACCCGTGCTGCGTGATGCGGTGGTGCTCGCACTGCCGATGCAGCCGGTGTGCCGGGAGGACTGTGCGGGACTGTGCCCCGAGTGCGGGGTCAGCCTCAACGACGACCCGGACCACCACCATGACGCCGTCGACATGCGTTGGGCGGCACTGCAGGGACTCGCCGATTCACTCGGAACCGGTGAGAAGGACGACATGAGCGGCGCCGAACCGGGCGTCGACGAGAAGCAGGAGAAGTAGCCGTGGCTGTTCCGAAGCGGAAGATGTCGCGCAGCAACACGCGCCACCGCCGGTCGCAGTGGAAGGCTGCGGTCCCCACCCTGGTTTCGTGCGAGCGTTGCCAGGAGCCGAAGCAGCAGCACATCGCGTGCCCCAGCTGCGGCACGTACAACAAGCGCCAGGTCCTCGCGGTCTGAGCGGCTGGTGAGAGGCACCGTGTCCAGCCCCAACATGGCGGATGACGCCAAGAAGCAGGCGGAGAACACGGCCTCGTCCCACACGCTTCTGGAAGGGCGGCTCGGCTATCAGCTCGAGTCCGCCCTTCTGGTGCGTGCGCTGACCCACCGCTCGTACGCGTACGAGAACGGCGGCCTGCCCACCAACGAGCGTCTGGAGTTCCTCGGGGACTCCGTGCTCGGCCTGGTGGTCACGGACACGCTGTACCGCACCCACCCCGACCTGCCCGAAGGCCAGCTGGCCAAGCTGCGGGCCGCGGTGGTCAACTCGCGTGCACTGGCGGAGGTCGGCCGCGGCCTCGATCTGGGCGCCTTCATCCGGCTGGGCCGTGGTGAAGAGGGCACCGGAGGCCGGGACAAGGCTTCCATCCTCGCCGACACCCTTGAAGCGGTGATCGGCGCTGTCTATCTCGACCAGGGCCTCGACGCGGCGTCCGAGCTGGTGCACCGGCTCTTCGACCCGCTGATCGAGAAGTCCTCGAACCTCGGTGCCGGACTGGACTGGAAGACCAGCCTCCAGGAACTCACCGCGGCCGAAGGCCTCGGCGTTCCGGAGTACCTGGTCAGCGAGACCGGCCCGGACCACGAGAAGACCTTCACTGCTGCTGCCCGCGTCGGTGGTGTCTCGTACGGCACCGGCACCGGCCGCAGCAAGAAGGAAGCGGAGCAGCAGGCAGCGGAGTCCGCGTGGCGGGCCATCCGCGCCGCCGCGGACGAACGGGAGGCCGCGGCCAAGGCCGCTGCCGAGACCGCGGCTGACGGAGAGGCCGCCGACCCCTCTCCCGCAGCCGAGGGACTCGACGCCGCCGGCACCGCCGGCGCGGAACCCGCCGCGGATCCGGCCTCGGCCTGACCGCTCACGTTTCCGGCCCCGCCGTACCCTTCCGGTACGGCGGGGTCTTCCGTTGTCCGTTGTCCGACTTTCCAGCCTTCCGTACCGAGGAGTGCCGTCCGTGCCCGAGCTGCCCGAGGTCGAAGTCGTCCGGCGTGGCCTGGAACGGTGGGTGAGCGGCCGTGCCGTCGCCTCCGTCGAGGTGCTGCACCCGCGGGCCGTACGGCGCCACCTCGCGGGCGGTGAGGACTTCGCGGGCCGTCTGAAGGGCCACCGCTTCGGGGTGGCGCGGCGGCGCGGCAAGTATCTGTGGCTGCCGCTGGACGACGGCGAGGCGGCCGTGCTCGGGCACCTCGGGATGAGCGGCCAGCTCCTCGTACAGCCCGAGGACGCGCCGGACGAGAAGCACCTGCGCGTCCGCGTACGGTTCGACGACGCCACGGGGACCGAGCTGCGCTTCGTCGACCAGCGCACCTTCGGCGGGCTCTCGCTGCACGACACGACGCCGGACGGGCTGCCCGACGTCATCGCGCACATCGCCCGCGACCCCCTCGACCCGGCCTTCGACGACGACGCCTTCCACCGGGCGCTGCGGACGCGCCGTACGACCGTCAAGCGGGCCCTGCTCGACCAGAGCCTGATCAGCGGCGTCGGCAACATCTACGCGGACGAGGCCCTCTGGCGCTCCCGCCTCCACTACGACCGGCCAACGGCCGGCTTCACCCGGCCCCGCTCGGACGAGCTGCTGCGCCACGTCCGGGACGTGATGAAGGAGGCCCTTGAGGTCGGCGGAACCAGCTTCGACAGCCTGTACGTCAACGTGAACGGCGAGTCCGGGTACTTCGACCGGTCCCTGGACGCCTACGGGCGGGAGGGCGAGCCGTGCCGCCGCTGCGGTACGGCGATGCGCAGGCGGCCGTGGATGAACCGGTCCAGCTACTTCTGCCCCCGCTGCCAGCGCCCACCGCGCGCCGTGCCGCCCCGCGCCTGACGGCGGCTACGCGCGCGTGGCGGTGGGGCGGACGCTACGCGCGCGTGGCGTCGTAGGTCTCGCGGGCCGCCAGCACCTCCGGCATGCGGCCCTCCACCAGATGGATGAGCCCCAGCAGCCGCTCGGCGACATCGCGGCCCAGCGGCGTCAGCTCGTAGTCCACGCGCGGCGGGTTCGTGGGCTGTGCCTCGCGGTGCACCAGGCCGTCCCGCTCCAGCGCGTGCAGCGTCTGCGAGAGCATCTTCTCGCTGACGCCGTCCACCCGGCGCCGCAGCTCGTTGAAGCGCAGGCTGCCCTCGTACAGCGCGCCCAGGGTCAGGGCGCCCCAGCGCCCCGTCACGTGTTCCAGCGTGCCGCGCGACGGGCAGTCCCTCGCGAACACGTCGTAGGCGAGGTCCTCGTCGCGGGCCACAGCTGCTGCCACCGCTTCTGCCATACCCCACACCATACCCCTATAGCGCTGACTTAGGGGTTGCGCTTTCGAAAAGTTAGTGCTTCGCTGCTCGGGTCCGCCGACGCAGAACCAGGAGACCCGTATGACCACGCCCGTCGTCTCGATCGCCTACCACTCCGGCTACGGCCACACCGCCGTACTCGCCGAGGCCGTACGCGAAGGAGCCGCCTCCACCGGTGCCACCGTCCACCTCCTCAAGGTCGACGCCCTCACCGACGCCGACTGGGAGCTGCTGGACGCCTCGGACGCGATCGTGTTCGGCTCGCCCACCTACATGGGCACCGCGTCCGGCGCCTTCCACACCTTCGCCGAGGCCACCTCCCAGCGCTGGTTCTCCGACGCCTGGCAGGACAAGCTCGCGGCCGGTTTCACCAACTCCGGCTCCAAGAGCGGCGACAAGCTGCACACCCTGCAGTTCTTCCAGACCCTCGCCGCCCAGCACGGCATGCACTGGGTGAACCTCGGCCTCAAGCCCGGCTGGAACGTCAGCACGGGCTCCGAGACCGACATCAACCGCCTCGGCTTCTTCTCCGGCGCCGGCGCCCAGACCAACAACGACGAGGGCCCGGAGGCCGTCCACAAGTCGGACCTGGCCACCGCCGAGCACCTCGGCCGCCGCGTCGCCCAGACCGCCCGCACCTTCGCCGCCGGCCGCGCCGCCACCACGGCCTGACCCGCCTCCCCGTCCCCACATACGCCGGGGGCCCCGACACCACTCAGGTGACGGGGCCCCCGGCGCGACGCGTTCGACAGCGGCTCAGAAGCCGAAGTTCTGGGTCCACCAGGGACCGCCGTCCCCGAAGTGGACGCCCACGCCCAGCGTGGTGAAGTCGCAGTTCAGGATGTTCGCGCGGTGGCCCTCGCTGTTCATCCAGGACTCCATCACGGCCGCCGCGTCCGCCTGGCCGCGGGCGATGTTCTCGCCGCCCAGGCCCTCGACGCCCGCCTGGGCCGCGCGGTCCCACGGCGAGTCGCCGTCCGGGTCGGTGTGCGAGAAGAAGTCACGCGCCGCCATGTCCTGGCTGAACGCCCTGGCCAGCGCGCCCAGCTCCGCCGACGCCCGCACCGGACGGCAGCCCGCCTTCGCCCGCTCCGTGTTGACCAGGTCCAGGACCGCGGCCTCCGCCGCCGCCACCCGGCTCGTCGCCGTGCGCGACGCGGGCGGGGCGCTCGTCTTCTCGGGCTCGGCCGTCGCCATACGGCTCGGGGCCGGGGCCGACCTGGTCGGCGTCGGCGTCGGCGACGCGGTCTTCGGCTTCGCCGGGGACGACGAGGGCGCCGTGGGTGTCGGCTTCGGCTTCTGCGACGGGCTCGCCGAAGGCGACGCCGCGGACGGCGACGTACCGGACGTGGGGGAGGCCGACGGTGTGGTGCCGCCCAGGGCGGGACCGGTCGTGGACCGGCCCTGCGCGTTCAGCTCGGGGGCGCTGTCGGAACGTATCCGCTCTCCGGACGAGCCGCTGCCGAGGATGAACTTCTCGCCGCCGGGTAGCAGACCCGACGTGACAGCGACGGCACCCACGGCCATCGCCGCGGACGCGCCGAGCAGCCCGCCGCGCACCGGCAGCGCGGCGCGC
>NZ_JABWDV010000438.1:0-7415 GCF_013362995.1 Streptomyces sp. TRM64462
CCCAGGGGCGTACCGCCCCGGGTGCGCCGGCGCTGCCGCGGCGTACGGGTGCGCGCCGGGCGCTCCTCCTCGGGCTTCGCGCGCTCGCGGCGGCGACCGCCACGACCGCCCGGCTCGCCCAGGTCCTCCAGTTCCTCCGCGTCCAGGCCCGCCCGGGTCCGCTCGGCGCGCGGCAGCACGCCCTTCGTACCCTCCGGGATGCCCAGGTCCGCGTACAGGTGCGGGGACGTCGAGTACGTCTCGACCGGGTCGTTGAAGTCCAGCTCCAGCGCCTTGTTGATGAGCTGCCAGCGCGGGATGTCGTCCCAGTCGACCAGCGTGATCGCCGTACCGGACGCGCCGGCGCGGCCCGTGCGGCCCACCCGGTGGAGGTACGTCTTCTCGTCCTCCGGCGACTGGTAGTTGATCACGTGCGTGACGCCCTCGACGTCGATGCCGCGCGCCGCGACGTCGGTGCAGACCAGCACGTCGACCTTGCCGTTGCGGAACGCGCGCAGCGCCTGCTCGCGGGCGCCCTGCCCGAGGTCGCCGTGGACGGCGCCGGACGCGAAGCCGCGCCGCTCCAGCTGCTCGGCGATGTCGGCGGCCGTACGCTTCGTACGGCAGAAGATCATCGCGAGCCCGCGGGTCTCGGCCTGCAGGATGCGGGCGACCATCTCCGGCTTGTCCATGGAGTGGGCGCGGTACACGTGCTGCTTGATGTTGGCGACCGTCGCGCCCTCGTCGTCCGGCGCGGTGGCGCGGATGTGCGTGGGCTGCGACATGTAGCGGCGGGCCAGGCCGATGACCGCGCCCGGCATGGTCGCCGAGAACAGCATCGTCTGGCGCTTCGGCGGAAGCATGTTGATGATCTTCTCGACGTCGGGCAGGAAGCCCAGGTCGAGCATCTCGTCCGCCTCGTCGAGCACGAGCGTGCGGATGTGGGACAGGTCCAGCTTCTTCTGGCCCGCCAGGTCGAGCAGCCGGCCCGGGGTGCCGACGACCACGTCGACGCCCTTCTTCAGGGCCTCGACCTGCGGCTCGTACGCACGGCCGCCGTAGATCGCGAGAACGCGGACGTTTCGGACCTTGCCGGCGGTCAGCAGGTCGTTGGTGACCTGCGTGCACAGCTCGCGCGTCGGGACGACGACCAGCGCCTGCGGCGCCTCGGTCAGCTCCTCGGGGCGGGAGCGGCCCGCCTCGACGTCCGCCGGGACGGTGACGCGCTCCAGCAGCGGCAGACCGAAACCGAGGGTCTTGCCGGTGCCGGTCTTGGCCTGCCCGATGACGTCGGTGCCGGAGAGCGCGACCGGGAGGGTCATCTCCTGGATGGGGAAGGGCGTGATGATGCCGACGGCCTCAAGGGCCTCGGCGGTCTCGGGCATGATCCCGAGCTCTCGGAAAGTCGTACGCTGCGTAGTCAGGGTGTCGCCTCTTCTGTGAGCCGCGGCATGAGGCGAACGCTGGGGGTCTTACCGCGCCGGATCCTTGTCCGGCCGCAGACCGCGAGATCACAGCCGGGTGGCGCAGGACCACTGCCGTCGCTCGAGCGTCATACCGCTGAGGGCCCCTCATGTGCGATGGCGCACGGAGGGCTGTCGGGTCGGAGCCGATCGGGCCACCGACCGGGCATCCTCATTCATGAAACGGCCTCCCGAGTGCGTACATACATCTCCGTACGTGTCCGCATACTCGACAGGCGCTTTATCACTGTACCCCGGATTCGCGCAGGTGTGTTGGGCCAATTCACAAGGAGGGGGACGTCACACTGACTGATCAGCGCCTTCAGGGGTGCGGCCGGCGGGCTATTGTGCGCTTCATGGAGACGCCTGACAACGCCACTGCCGCCGAAGAACCGACCGGGATCGCCGCCCTCGACTGGGCCGCCGCCTCCGCGGACCCCCAGTACCGCGCGGCCGTCGTGGACCTGCTCGGTGCCCTCGCGTACGGCGAGCTGGCGGCCTTCGAGCGGCTCGCCGAGGACGCGAAGCTCGCGCCGACCCTGGCCGACAAGGCGGAGCTGGCGAAGATGGCGTCCGCCGAGTTCCACCACTTCGAGCAGCTCCGCGGCCGGCTCGCCGCGATCGACGTCGAGCCGACCGCCGCCATGGAGCCGTTCGCGAAGGCCCTGGACGACTTCCACCGCCAGACCGCCCCGTCGGACTGGCTGGAGGGCCTGGTCAAGGCGTACGTCGGTGACTCGATCGCCAGCGACTTCTACCGCGAGGTCGCCGTCCGCCTCGACTCCGACACCCGCGCGCTGGTGCTGGCCGTCCTCGACGACACCGGGCACGGCAACTTCGCCGTGGAGAAGGTACGGGCCGCGATCGAGGCCGACCCGCGGGTCGGCGGGCGGCTCGCGCTCTGGGCGCGGCGGCTGATGGGCGAGGCCCTGTCGCAGGCCCAGCGGGTCGTGGCGGAGCGGGACGCGCTGTCGACGATGTTGGTCGGCGGTGTCGCGGACGGGTTCGACCTGGCGGCCGTGGGGGAGATGTTCTCGCGGATCACCAAGGCGCACACGAAGCGCATGGCCGCGCTGGGGCTGGCGTCCTGACCCTGCCTTCTAACTCGTTCTCGTCGTCCTCGTCGTCAGGGTGGGGTGTCGTGTCGGTCGGTGGCGGGCGGCGGCGCCGGGTGTCAGGCCGCCGCTGATCTGCGCAGCCGGCGGCCCGCCGGGCGGATGAGCAGCGACAGCAGTACGGCGCTGATCACCGCCGCCCCGAGCAGCGTGCCCAGCACGTAGCCGGGGCCGAGCGCCGCGTGCGTGACGAGTGCGCCGAACAGCGCGCCCAGCACTCCGGTCACGAGCACCGTACGACGCTGCGGAAGTCGGTCGGCCAGCCGGTGGAGGGCTGCCCAGGAAAGGGCGAGTCCGAGGAGGACGGAGCCGATGGCTTCCCAGAACACACGCATCACCTCGCGGACGGCGGGGCGGGCAGAACGGTCGTAGCCCGTCCTACCCGGAGCACGCGGAACGCAACCCTCCCAAGTGCCCCGATGACCACCGGAAATGCCCTTCCCCGCCGTGCCGCCACCGTCCCCTGCGGCCCTCACGCCCCGGGCCGCGAGTCACCCGGTCGGCTCAGCCGTTGCCCGGGGATCGGGTCCGGGGGCCGGGGGCGGGTTGTGACAGCGAGAGGCCCGGCGGGGTTACGCCCCCGCCGGGCCTCTCGCTGTGCTGCGTTCCGCTGTGCCTGGTGCGCTGCGCTCCTCAGAGCGCGCCGAAACCGACGCGGCGCGTCGCGGGCTCACCGATCTCCACATAGGCGAGCCGGTCCGCCGGCACGAGCACCTTGCGGCCCTTCTCGTCCGTGAGGCTGAGCAGCTGGGCCTTGCCGACCAGCGCGTCGGCCACAGCGGCTTCGATTTCCTCGCCGGACTGCCCGCTCTCCAGAACGATCTCCCGGGGCGCGTGCTGCACGCCGATCTTGACCTCCACGGCTTTGTCCCTCCGAACGGTCAGCGATGCGCGGTCAGCCGCGCCGTACGCAGCCACATTAGCCCGGAGAGGCGACAGCTCACGGCCCGGCCGTGCACGCCAGGAGCGAACACGGCCCCGAACGCGGCTCAGTGGCCGCTCACCAGCCGCTCATTGGCCGTTCAGCGGCCGTTCAGTGCCCCTCGGCGCCGTGCAGCGGGAAGCCGGCGATGCCCCGCCACGCCAGCGAGGTCAGCAGCTGCACCGCACGGTCACGCGGGACCGGCGAGTCGCTGGCCAGCCAGTGCCGTGCCACGACCTGGGAGACACCGCCCAGTCCCACCGCGAGCAGCATGGACTCGTCCTTCGACAGGCCCGTGTCCTCGGCGATCACCTCGGAGATCGCCTCCGCGCACTGCTGCGACACCCGCTCCACGCGCTCGCGCACCGCGGGCTCGTTCGTCAGGTCCGACTCGAAGACCAGCCGGAACGCGCCGCCCTCGTCCTCGACGTACGCGAAGTAGGCGTCCATCGTCGCGGCCACGCGCTGCTTGTTGTCCGTCGTGGAGGCCAGCGCCGTGCGGACCGCCAGGAGCAGCGACTCGCAGTGCTGGTCCAAGAGGGCCAGGTAGAGCTCCAGCTTGCCGGGGAAGTGCTGGTACAGCACCGGCTTGCTGACACCCGCCCGCTCGGCGATGTCGTCCATCGCGGCCGCGTGGTAACCCTGGGCGACGAAGACCTCCTGGGCAGCCCCCAGGAGCTGATTGCGTCGGGCTCGGCGCGGCAGGCGTGTGCCTCTCGGGCGTGCTGCCTCTGTCTGCTCGATGGCTGTCACGCCGCCTCCCAAAATCGATCCAAATGCGCTGTGCGCCGCGCCCGCCATCGTACTTTTGGGTAACCCGGCTGTGCGCGCTGCGAGCGCAGAATTTCACGTACCGGACGCCGACGGTAGGTGGAGCTTCAACCTTGAACTACGCGACGGTACGGCCGAACTCCGTCAAACCGCCCCAAACGCCCGCAACGTGGTGTCAGCAACGTGGTGTCCGTCCGGTCGGCGACGGTCAGCGATAGTCGTCCTCGTCAAGGGCGACCACGCGTGCCTGCTCCACGGCGTCCGCCTCGTTCGCCGTCGCCGGATCGATCCGGGTCAGCGGGTCGTCCTCGCGCTGCTGGAGGTCCGTGTGCTGCTCCGCGGCGTCGGCCTCGGGGGTCTCCTCGTCCAGCTCCTCGTCCAGCACGGCGGCGGCCGCGCCGCTGTCCCCGCTGGGCTCCGTACGCGTCTCGGGATCGGTGGGGTCGACGGTCATGGGGTCCCCTTTCCTCCGGGCGCAGGCCCGGGCTGATGCCCTCGGTACGAGCCTATGGGGTACCCCTCCCCGGCGCTATACGATCTGTGACGGCGAACACACCGGGCCGGGCGTGATCGTCTCGTAACATTGCCGCATGTCTTCGACCGAGCTGCCCGCGTCCGTCACCGCAGCCACGGCTCCCCGGGTGCACACCGTACGGGTCGGGGAGGGTGAGGAACTGCGCTCCGTGACACTGCCCGGGCTGACGCTGAACGTGCGGTTCCGCCCGCCCGCCGCCCCGGACGGGAACGCCGAGGCGCTCGCGCGGAGAGCCCCCGCCCTGTACGTGCACGGGCTCGGCGGCTCCTCGCAGAACTGGTCGGCACTCATGCCGCACCTCCAGAACCTCCTGGACGGCGAGGCCGTCGACCTGCCCGGCTTCGGCGACTCGCCGCCGCCCGACGACGGCGACTACTCGGTGACCGGCCACGCCCGTGCCGTCATCCGGTTCCTGGACGCCGGCGGCCGTGGCCCGGTCCACCTGATCGGCAACTCGCTCGGCGGCTCGGTCGCCACCCGCGTCGCGGCCGTCCGCCCGGACCTGGTCCGTACCCTGACGCTCGTCTCACCGGCGCTGCCCGAGCTGCGCGCCCAGCGGAGCGCGTGGCCCACCGCGCTGCTCGCCGTGCCGGGCGTGGCGCGGCTCTTCGCCCGGCTGACCAAGGACTGGACGCCCGAGCAGCGCGTACGGGGCGTGCTCTCCCTCTGTTACGGGGACCCCCGTCGCGTCACCGAGGAGGGACTGCGCGCCGCGGTCGAGGAGATGGAGCGGCGGCTCCAGCTCCCCTACTTCTGGGACGCCACCGCCCGCTCGGCGCGCGGCATCGTCGACGCGTACACGCTGGGCGGCCAGCACAACCTGTGGCGGCAGGCGGAGCGGGTGCTCGCCCCGACGCTGCTGGTGTACGGCGGACGCGACCAGCTCGTGTCGTACCGGATGGCCCGCCGGGCCGCCGCCGCGTTCCGGGACTCGCGGCTGCTGACGCTCCCGGACGCCGGGCACGTCGCCATGATGGAGTACCCGGAGGCGGTCGCCAGGGCGGTGCGCGAGCTCATCGTCGAGTACGGTGACCGCGACCGTGACGACAGGGCGGGGAGCTGATCCGGGGCGTGGGACGACACAGCCGCAAGGGCCCGGCGCCCGCGGACCGGGGCGCCGCCGCAGGTCAACGGGGCACCTCGGCCGCGCCGGGCGCACAGACGGCAGCGGCCGCGCCGGGGACCGGGCGCCGCCGCAGGGCTGCGGGGGCTCCTTCTTCTCCTTCCTCTCCTTCCTCTCCTTCGCCCTCTTCTTCTGCTTCCGCTGCGGGGGCGCAGGCCGTGCCTCAGTACGCGGAACCCGGGGCTTACGGATACGGATACGGGTACGAGTACGGCTACGGGGCGCAGCATGTGCGCGGCGGGCATCCCGAGCAGCGTGAGCCGGGCGGCGGCTGGGGCGCTGCGCCTTACACGGCCGCGCCGCAGGAGACCGGTCCGCAGCGGCGGATCGCTCAGGGTCCGCCGCGGGTGCCCGGGCCGCGCCGCGAGTTCGTCGAGGCGTTCGACGCGGATTCTTCTCAGGCGGAAGTGGAGCAGCCGGACTCCGTGCGGGTGGGGGGCGATGACGACGCCGCCGACGGTGACCGTAAACGCGGCATGGGCGGCATGGGCCGTACCTTCACCGGGATCTCCGCGGCCGCCGTCACCACCGTCCTGGCGATCGTCGTCGCCGGACAGGTCACCGACACCGGCACGCAGGACGACCGGGCCGCGCAGTCCGCCGACGCCCCCGAACGCTCCACCGGCGACGCCGCGTCCCGCTCCGACCAGCGGCCCACGCCTCCGCAGGGCGCCGCCCCGTCCGCCCCGCCCCCCGCGTCCTCCCCGTCCGCTCCCGGCGCGACGCCGTCGCAGCGGCCGCCTACGTACGAGCAGTTGATGGCCCGGCAGTTCCCCATCGACCCGAAGCTGAAGGGGTCCGGCGACTTCGAGGCCGTACCGGGTGCGGACCCGGCGCCCGGCAAGGGTGAGAAGATCCGCTACCGCGTCGACGTCGAGAAGGGCCTCGGGCTCGACGGCAAGCTGTTCGCCGACGCCGTGCAGAAGACCCTCAACGACGACCGCAGCTGGGCGCACGGCGGTGTGATGACGTTCGAGCGGATATCCAGCGGCCAGGCGGACTTCGTCATCACGCTCGCCAGCCCCGGTACGACCGGTGTGTGGTGCGCGAAGTCCGGGCTCGACACGACCGTCGACAACGTCTCCTGCGACTCCGCCGCCACGCAGCGCATCATGATCAACGCCTATCGCTGGGCGCAGGGCGCGGAGACCTACGGCGCCGACGCGATGCTCGCCTACCGGCAGATGCTGATCAATCACGAGGTCGGCCACCGGCTCGGCCACAACCACGAGACGTGCCGCAAGCAGGGCGCCCTCGCGCCCGTGATGCAGCAGCAGACCAAGACCCTGGAGATCGACGGGATCACGTGCCGTCCCAATCCCTGGGTGTACCCGGCGGGCTGACCGGGTGACCCCTGACCGGCTGACCGGCTGACCGCAGTGCTCGTGCGGGAGCGCTGGAGGATGGCCGCAGCCTGACGCTGCGTAGTGGAATGCGGCTTTAGCGCAACGGAACGCAACCGGCGCGCGAAAGTTACTCCCATTCACCCCTTCCGGTGGCGCGACGG
>NZ_JABWDV010000438.1:7439-61392 GCF_013362995.1 Streptomyces sp. TRM64462
CGCGCGACCGCTCTGTCCGCTTACCGTCGTCCCCGCCGCGAGTCGCCGGATCAACGGCGGCCGGACACAAGGGAGATCGGGGGTGTACTCGTGCGGATCGGTCTGCTCACGGAAGGTGGCTACCCGTATGCGTCGGGTGAGTCCAGGCTCTGGTGCGACCGGCTCGTGCGCGGGCTCGCGCAGCACGAGTTCGACGTCTACGCGCTGAGCCGCAGCGCGCGACAGGAGGACGGCGGCCGGGTCCCGCTGCCGCGGCACGTCCAGCGGGTACGGACCGCGGCCCTCTGGGCCCCCGCGGACGACGGCCACAGCTACGGACGGCGCGACCGGCGCCGCTTCACCGAGCACTTCGAGGCGCTGGCCACCGCCCTGTGCCGTGCCGAACCGTCGGGTGACGACGCCTTCGCGGCCGGGCTCTACGGGCTCGCGGAACTCGCCCGTGACCGCGGCGGGCTGTGCGCCGCCCTCCGCTCCGAGAGCGCCGCCCGGGTCCTGGAGGCCGCCTGCCGCGCCCCCGGCGCACGCCGGGGCGTGCAGCCCGCGACCGTCCCCGACTACCTCGCCTTCGCGGACCAGCTGGAGCGCGCCCTGCGCCCGCTGTCGCTCGACTGGTACGGCGCGGACGGGCTCGGCGCCGTCGACCTGTGCCATGCCGCTTCGGGGGGCGTCGCGGCGCTGCCCGGGCTTCTGGGCAAACGCTTCTTCGGGGTTCCGCTGCTGGTCACCGAGTACGGCGTGCAACTGCGGGCGCACTACCTCGCCGGCGCGACGGGCGCGACGGGGGCTGTGGGGGCGACGGGGGCTGTGGGGAGGACGGGCGCGACGGGGGCTGTGGGGACGACGGGCGCGACGGGGAGCGCAGGGGCGGCCGGGGCTCCGCCGAGTGCGCCGGTACGCGCGCTGCTCGCCGCATTCCACGGGCGGCTGGCCACCGAGGTCTACCGCCAGGCCGCCGTGATCACGCCCGGCAACACCCACGCCCGCCGCTGGCAGGAACGGTGCGGCGCCGACCGGGCCAAGCTGCGGACGGTGTACCCCGGCCTCGAAGCGGAACGGTTCGCCAGCGTGGGCGAGGGCGCCGACGGGGGCGATCCGCGCACCCTCGTGTGGGTCGGGCGCGTCGAGCCCGCCAAGGACCTCGTGGCCCTGCTGCACGCCTTCGCGGAGGTACGCAGGCAGGAGCCCGAGACCCGGCTGAGGATCGTCGCCGCGCCCGTCATGGACCCGCAGGCCGCGACGTACCTCGCCCACTGCAAGGCGCTCGCCGCCCAGCTCTTCCCGGACGAGGCCGCCGGCGCACACGCCGTCGGGGACAACCCCGTCTCCTTCGAGGAAATTGGCGGGCCCGAGGCGCCCGAACTCCCCGACGCGTACGCCGCCGGCTGTGTCGTCGTCCTGTCCAGCGTGGTCGAGGGCTTCCCGGTCGGCCTCATCGAGGCGATGCTGTGCGGGCGGGCCACCGTCTCCACGGACGTCGGCGCGGTCGTCGAGGTCATCGGGGGCACCGGGCTCGTCGTGCCCCCGCGCAATCCGCGGGCGCTCGCGGACGCGTGCGTCGCGCTGCTGCGCGACCCGGCGCGCAGGGAACGGCTGGGCGCCGCCGCGCGCGCCCGCGCACTCGAACTGTTCACGGTCGAGCAGAACCTCGCCGCCTTCCGCGCGCTGTACCTCGAACTCCTGTCGCTCGCGCCGGTGCGCCGCGACGCCGAGGCCGTGGACGCGCAGGGCGGGCCCGTACCGTTCGCGCACCCCGCCGAGGCGTACGTGCCGGGGCACTGGACGGCCGCCCCGCGCCCCGCGCCCGCCTGGGCGTGCGCGACGACGGCTGGGGGCGGCGATGTCTGAGGCGCGGACGGGTATGGGGCCCGGGCCGGGGACCGGGACCGGGACTGGGCCCGGGACTGGGCCCGGGACGGCTGAGGGCGCCGCGCAGGGGGCCGCGCCCGGCGCCGGGCCGGGGGGCATGCCGGGCACCGCGCCTGGTGTCGTCCGGCGCGGTTCCGTGGACCCCGTGAAGGTGCTGCTGCACCGGCACCGGGAGCTGTGCGAGCGGGCTGTCGATCCGCTGGAGATCGCCGCGGGGCTCGAAGCGCACGGCGTCACCGACCGCACCGCCGCCCGCTTCCGGCACCGGGACGTGTTCTCGCTCGCCGAGGAGCTCTACGCGCGCGTGCCCCGAGGCGGCGACGACGACGGCACCGCGTCACCGGCCGACGCCCCGTTGGGCCAGGGCCAGGGCCGGGGGCACGCGGAGGCCGGTCCCGTGCGGGAACGGCGGGAACGGTACTGGGTGCTCAGCGCGCTGCTCCCCGGGGCCGTCTGCGGGCTCGCCGTCGCCGGGCACGCCCTGACGTCGGGGCCGCTGCGGCTCGCCGTCACGGTGGCCGGCGCCGCTGCGGTCGCCGCGGCGCTCGTCCACTGCCTGCGGCACGGCCCGCTCCGCGCCCCCGGCCGCGCCCTGCACGGCGCGCGGGCCTGGACGGTGCTGCTCCTGGCGTACGCCGCGTACGGTGACGGGCTGCTCGCGGAGCTGATCAGCGGCGGCCCCGAGAGGCCCTGGCCTCCGGTCACGGCACCGCTCGTCGGGCTCGCCCTCGCGGTGCTCCCGGCCGCCGCCTGCGCCCGGCTGTTCGCCGTGCGGGCCCGGCACCGGCTCGCCGGCAGCCGCGGCCTGACCGACTTCACCGCGCGCGCCCGGCCCCTGCTCCTCGCCGTCGTCGCGCTGCACCTCGCCGCGCTCACGGGCCTGCTCGCCCTGGTCCGCCTGGTGCCCGGCACCGTACCCGGGGCGCTCGCCCCTGCGGCCGCACTGGGCACGCTGCTGTTCCTGGCCCGGCTGCTCACCGTCCACGGCTACGCCGAGTCGGCCAGCGCGGGACTCGCCGCCGCCTGCGCCGCCGAGGCCGTCGCCTGCGCGTCCCTGCTGGCCGGACGGCTCCCGGGCTGCGACGCGCTGTCGGCCCCGGTGCGGGCGGCCGTCGAAACCTGGGGCGCCGCCTCCGTACCGACCCTCGCCTGCGGGGCAGCGGCCCTCGCCCTGCTGGCCCACGCCACCAGGGCCCTCGCCCGAGCCTCCGCCCACGCGCCCGCCCACGCCTGAACCACCCTTCGAACCATCGACCCGCGACCTTCGACCTTCGACGTCTGACCTTCGAACCTTCGACCTTCGACCGAGGAGACACACGAGATGACCCCCCAATCCCCGACCACGGCCTGCCGGCGCGAAGGGGGCGCGCGATGAGGGTGCTGCTGCTCGGTGCCACGGGATTCATCGGCCGCTTCGTCGCCGACCGGCTGCTCGCCGACCCGGCGGTGCACCTGACCGCCCTCGGCCGCCGCGACGACTCCGACGTCCGCTTCGACCTCGCCAACGGCAGTCCCGGCGCGCTCACCCGGTTCCTCGACGCCGTCCACCCCGGTGTCGTCATCAACTGCGCCGGTGCCACCCGGGGCGGCGCCCGCGAGCTGACCCGGCACAACACCGTCGCCGTCGCCACCGTCTGCGAGGCCCTGCGCCGCAGCCGCTGCGGCGCGCGCATGGTGCAGGTCGGCTGCGCGTCCGAGTACGGGCCCGCACAGCCCGGTTCGTCGACCGCCGAGGACGCCGTGCCCCGGCCCGGCGGCCCGTACGGCGTGTCCAAGCTCGCCGCCACCGAACTGGTCCTGGGCGCCGGCCTCGACGCCGTCGTGCTCCGGGTCTTCTCACCGGTCGGCCCCGGCACCCCGGCCGGTTCGCCGCTGGGCCGGCTCGCGGAGGCCCTGCGCCGGGCCATGCAGTCCGGCGACGGCGAGCTGAAACTCGGTGGCCTCGGAGTCCAGCGCGACTTCGTGGACGTACGGGACGTGGCGCGCGCCGTGCACGCCGCTTCGCTGTCGGCCGCGCAGGGCGTCGTCAACATCGGCACGGGCCGTGCCGTACGGCTCCGGGACGCGGCGGGTGTCCTCGCGCGCGTCGCCGGGTACACGGGCGCCCTCCACGAGCTGGACGGGCCGCCCGCCCGGCCCTCCATCGCCGCGCAGCGCGCCGACTCGCTCGGCGACCACCTGCCGCCCCCTCCGCATCCGTACCCCGACGGCTGCGGCGGCTGGCAGCAGGCCGACGTCCGCACCGCACGCGACCGGCTCGGCTGGCGGCCCCGGATCAACCTGGAGGAGTCGCTGGCCGACATCTGGATGGAGGCGGCATGCCGCATCTGACCAGACCCGGCACCGACGACCTCTCCGCGACCGGTGCCGAGAGGCTCGGCTTCGGCATCCCCGGCTACGCCCACCCGCTCCTCGCGCCCGTCGAATGGGCGGAGCTGACCCGGCCGGGCACCCCGGTGCACTGGGCCGTCCTCAATGTCGCGGACGGCCCCGGCGTCCGGCCCGACCCGCACTGCACGGAAGCGGCGGCCCGGCTGCGGAACGCGGGCGTCCGCGTCCTCGGCCACCTCGCGGGGACCGGCCGGCGCACGTACGGGGACCTCGTGTCGGACGCCCAGCGATATCTCGACTGGTACCGCGTGGACGGCTACTTCCTGGACGGCTGTCCCACGGAGCGGGAAGACCTGGCCGGAGTGCGGCGCCTCACGGCGACCCTGGAGACGGTGCTGGAGGAGGGCGACGACCCGGACGGCGGCCATCTCGTGCTCGGTCACGGCACGCACCCGTACCCGGGCTACGCGGAGATCGCCGACCAGCTCGTGACCTTCGCCGGGCCGTGGACGGAATACCGCTGGTCACAGGCTGAGGAGTGGACGGCCGACCATCCGCCGGAACGGTTCGCGCACCTCGTTCACGGAGTGCCCCGCACTCATCTGGACGAGGCCATGCGGATCGCCCGGTGGCAGGGCGCCGGAACGATCTTCTTCACCGACCGCACAGGACAAACCAACCCATTCTCGGCCCTGCCCGGCTACTGGGACGAAATCGTCTCGCAGATCGGACCGGGTGTCTCGGAATGAGGAGGGCCGTGGCAGTGTTACGGGACATGTAGTCCCCGCCCGCGCGGGGGTAGTCCCGTACTGACATACGACCAACGGAGTCCCCGTGTCGCTGCCACCCCTGGTCGAGCCGGCTGCCGAGCTCACCGTAGACGAGGTCCGCAGGTACTCCCGCCATCTGATCATCCCCGACGTGGGGATGGACGGACAGAAGCGGCTGAAGAACGCCAAGGTGCTGTGTGTGGGCGCCGGCGGCCTCGGCTCGCCCGCCCTCATGTACCTGGCGGCGGCCGGTGTGGGCACGCTCGGCATCGTGGAGTTCGACGAGGTCGACGAGTCGAACCTGCAGCGCCAGATCATCCACAGCCAGTCGGACATCGGCCGCTCCAAGGCGGAGTCCGCGCGCGACTCCGTCCTCGGCATCAACCCGTACGTGAACGTGGTCCTTCACGAGGAGCGGCTGGAAGCCGACAACGTGATGGACATCTTCAGCCAGTACGACCTGATCGTCGACGGCACGGACAACTTCGCCACCCGTTACCTCGTCAACGACGCGTGCGTGCTGCTGAACAAGCCGTACGTCTGGGGCTCCATCTACCGCTTCGACGGCCAGGCGTCGGTCTTCTGGTCCGAGTACGGGCCCTGCTACCGCTGCCTCTACCCGGAGCCCCCGCCGCCGGGCATGGTCCCGTCCTGCGCCGAGGGCGGCGTCCTGGGCGTGCTCTGCGCGTCCATCGGCTCCATCCAGGTCACCGAGGCCATCAAGGTCCTCGCCGGCGTGGGCGACCCGCTGGTCGGCCGCCTGATGATCTACGACGCCCTGGAGATGCAGTACCGCCAGGTCAAGGTCCGCAAGGACCCGAACTGCGCGGTCTGCGGCGAGAACCCGACCGTCACCGAACTCATCGACTACGAGGCCTTCTGCGGCGTCGTGTCCGAGGAGGCCCAGGAGGCGGCGGCCGGCTCCACGATCACTCCCAAGCAGCTCAAGGAGTGGATCGACGACGGCGAGAACATCGACATCATCGACGTCCGCGAGGTCAACGAGTACGAGATCGTCTCGATCCCCGGCGCCCGGCTGATCCCGAAGAACGAGTTCCTGATGGGCGCCGCCCTCCAGGACCTGCCGCAGGACAAGAAGATCGTCTTGCATTGCAAGACGGGTGTCCGCAGTGCGGAAGTCCTGGCGGTCCTGAAGTCCGCGGGCTTCTCCGACGCCGTTCACGTCGGCGGCGGCGTCATCGGCTGGGTGAACCAGATCGAGCCGCACAAGCCGGTCTACTGACCGGACGTCCGGACATTGGACATCGGACATCGCTCCCGGGCAGGGGGCCGGACCGCTCGGACCGGCCCCCTTCCCGCGTCCTCGGCTCCTCCTGTGTCCGGGGCCGGTGTTACGAGCAGGTCTTGCCGTCCGTCGGGACCTTGCCCCGCAGCAGGTAGTCGTCGACCGTCCGCGTCACGCACGTCGACGTGCCGTACGCGCCGTGGCCCTCACCCTCGTTGGTGACGAGGATGCCGACGTCATCGCCGAGCCCGTCCGCCATCCGGGGCGCACCCTCGTACGGCGTCGCCGGATCGCCCTTCGTCCCCACCACCAGGATCGGGCCCGCGCCCGGAGCGCTCACGTCCTGCGTGGTCCACTCGCCGTCCACGGGCCAGTTCGCGCACCAGCCGGCGGTGTCCCAGGCCAGGAACTCACCGAACACGGGCGATATCCGCCGGAACTCCGGCAGCAGCGCCTTGGCTTCGGCCGGCGTCGGCCGCTGCTTGCTGTCCGCGCACGAGATCGCCCGCTGGGAGTGGCTGTCCGTGCCGTAACTCCCGTCGGGGCCGCGGTCGTTGTACAGGTCCGCGAGCCGCAGCAGCGCGTCGCCCCGGCCGCTCTCCGCCTCCTCCAGCGCGGTCGTCAGCGCCGGCCAGCTGCTCTCCGAGTACAGCGGCAGGACGATGCCCGTCAGCGCCAGGCTCTCCGTCAGCTCACGGCCGCCGCTGGTCGGCAGCGGCTTCTGGTCCAGCCGCTTCAGCAGCCGCGCCACGCGCGCCGTACCCGCCTCGGCGCCCTCGCCGGTGGACTCGAAGTAGTTGTTCAGGGCCCGCTGGAAACCGGTCGTCTGGTTCCGTGCGTGGCCCGTCGCGTCCGATGTCGGGTCGACGACCGCGTCCAGCACCGTCCAGCCGACGTTCTTCGGGAACAGGTGCGCGTAGGCGCCGCCGAGCTGCGTCCCGTACGAGAAGCCGAAGTAGTTCAGCTTCTTGTCGCCCAGGACGTGCCGGACCAGGTCCATGTCGCGGGCCGTGTTGTTCGTCGTGACGTGGCGGATGACCGTGCCGGACCGGCGGGCGCAGCCCGCCCCGAAGTCCGACGCGTCCTTCAGGTAGGCGGCCTCCTCGGCCGCCGTGTCCGGCGTCAGGTCGACGCGCTTCTCGGCCGCCGCCTGCTCCTCGTCGTCCCGGCACACGACACCCGAGCTCCGCCCCACGCCCCGCGGGTCGAAGCCGACCAGGTCGTAGCGGCGGTTCAGCGCGCCGTACTCGTCGGCGGCGGACGGCAGTATCTCGACGCCGGAAGAGCCAGGACCGCCGAAGTTGAACAGCAGCGCGCCGATACGGTCGCCCTTGTCGCGGGCCTCCTTGCGGACGAGCGCGATATCGAGAGTCGCCCCGTCCGGCTTCGCGTAGTCGAGAGGGACCTTGACCGTCGCGCACCGCCACCCGGACCCGGGCGCCTCACCGCCGTCGGGCGCCTCGCAGCCCCGCCAGTCCGGCTTCTGGTCCGTGAGCGACGCCGGCAGCGCCGGCATGCCCGCGGAACTGCCGGGCTTGCCTGGAGCACTGCTCCCCGCACCATTGCCCGCACTGCTACCCGCACCATTGCCCGCACCGCTGCCCGTGCCGTTCCCGGTCTGGCAGCCGGCGACCGCACCGGCCAGCAGGGCCACCCCGGCCGCCATGGCCACGGCCCTCACCCGCATGGACATCTTTCCCCCCACCCTGATAGCCCTGGTAGCCCTGATAACCCGGACACCCCCGGATGACCTCGACCGATCCCGGAAACCCACCTGTCGAACGTCATCGTAGGCGCCGCCCGCGACAGCCCGCCTCGCCCTGTGGACAACCCCTCACGGGCAGACGGTTCCCGAGGCCGGCACCTTGCCGTCCAGCAGATACGCGTCCACGACGCGCTTCACACAGGCGTCGCCGCCGTTGTACGCGCCGTGCCCCTCGCCCCGGTAGGTCACCTCCACGCCCACGCCCTTGCCGAGCGCCCGCGCCATCGCCTTCGCGCCCTCGAACGGCGTCGCCGGGTCGCCCGTCGTGCCGATCACGAGGATCGGCGGCGCCCCGGGCGCGCTGACGTCCGGGTGCTCCCACGTCCCGGGCACGGGCCACTGGCTGCAGCCGAGCAGGCCCCAGCCGAGGAGGTCGCCGAACACCGGGGACGCCTCGCGGAACTCCGGCAGCCTGGTCTTGACCTGGTCCAGCGTGAACCGCTGCTTGTCGTCGACGCAGTTGATGGCCGCGTTCGCCGCCTGGAGGTTGTTGTAGTTGCCGTTCTCGTCACGGCCGTTCAGCGAGTCCGACAGGGCCAGCAGCAGCGCGCCGTTGCCCCCGTCCGCCTCGTCCAGGCCCTGCTCCAGGTACGGCCAGTACTCCTTCGAGTACAGCGCCTGCAGGATGCCGTTGGCCGCCTGCGTCTGCGTGAGCTTGCGGTCGCCGATGCCGTCGACGGGCTGCCGGTCGAGCCGGTCGAGCAACGCGGTGACGAACTGCTCGATCTCCGCGGGGGTGCTGCCCGGCAGGGTGCACGCGTCACCCCGGTCCACGCAGTCCTGCGCGAAGTTGCCCAGCGCCAGCTGGAACCCCTTCGCCTGTCCCAGGGCGCCTTCCCCGGCCGTCGCGGTCGGGTCGACGACCGCGTCGAACACCGCGCGGCCGACGTGGCGGGGGAACAGGTGGGCGTACACGCCGCCGAGCTCCGTGCCGTACGAGATGCCGAAGTAGTACAGCTTGTCGTCGCCGAGCACCTGCCGCATCAGGTCCATGTCGCGTGCGGCGTTCTCCGTACCGACGTGCGGCAGCATCTTCCCGGAGTTCTCGTCGCACGCCTCCGCGTACTGCTTCAGCTCGCTCCGGAGGGTCTCCTGCTCGGCGGCGTTGTCGGGCGTCGCGTCCTGGGAGAAGAACGCGTCGAGCGCGCGGTCGCCCAGGCACTCCACGCCCTCACTGCGGCCGACGCCGCGCGGGTCGAAGCTGACGAGGTCGTATCGCGCGCGTAGCGACTCGTAGTCCGCGGCGAAGGACGGCAGGCCGGTGATGCCGGAGCCGCCGGGCCCGCCGAAGTTGAAGACGAGGGAGCCGATCCGCTGGGCCTGGTCGCGGGCCTTCGCCCGGATCAGGGCCAGCTCGACGGTCTCGCCGCCGGGCTCGGCGTAGTCCAGCGGCGCGTCCATGAACGCGCACTCCCACCGGGTGCCGTCCGGCAGCGGCGACGGCGCGGTCCCGCCCGCCCCCGCGTCCGGGGGAGCGGTGCACGCCCGCCACGTCGGCTTCTGCGCGGCCAGGTCCCGCATGGGACTGCGGCCGCCGTCCGCCCCGCCGTCCCCGCCGTCGGCGCAGCCCGCCGCGCCGAACGCCAGGAGCACGGCGGTGGCGATCGCCGAGGCGGCGAGGCGCGTCGTACGCCGAAGGGCGGCGGTACGCGGGGCGGCGCGAGTCATCGGCATGAATCCATCATCGGCGCGCCGCCCGCCCGGCGCCTGCGCGGGCAGCCATGCGGGTGGCCGCGGGTGACGCCCGCCTATGGCAGGTAGCGCTGCGGGCCGTGCGGCCCGGGCAGGCGGCTACAGGGGGACGACGGTGATCTCGGTCGCCTTCACGCTGGCCCACACCTCGGCGCCCTCCGCGAGCCCCAGGTCCGCCGCGGCCGCCGGGGTCACCTCGGCGACCAGGTCCAGGCCCGGTGCCGGGGCGCCCGCCACCAGGACCCGCAGGCGGGCGCCGTGCGCGGTCAGCTCCCGTACCGTGCCCCGCCACACGTTGCGGGGGCTGCTCCCGGACGGGCGGGTGCGGTGCAGCGACACCGCCTCCGGCGCGACGACCGCGAGGGCGGGCGTCCCGTCGGCGGGTGCGGGGTCGGCGGCCGTCACCAGGCGGACGCCGCCCGCCGGGCCGTCAGGGCCGCCCGTCACGTCGAGGCCGCCGCCGTCCCGTACGGTGCCCTGCCAGGCGTTGCGGCCCAGCATGCGCGCCACCCACGGCGAACGCGGATGCCGCGTCACCTCACCCGGCTCGGCGTACTGCACCAGGCGCCCGTCCTCCAGGACCAGGACCCGGTCCGCCAGCGACACGGCCTCCACGGGGTCGTGCGTCACGATCAGGCACACGCCCGGGAACCCCGCCAGGTGCCGGCGCAGCGCGTGTCGCACCCGCGCGCGCGTGGTCTGGTCGAGCGCGGCCAGCGGCTCGTCCAGGAGCAGCAGCCGTGGCCGCGCCGCGAGCGCCCGCGCCAGCGCGACCCGCTGCGCCTGGCCGCCCGACAGCTCGGCGGGGCGGCGGTGCGCGAGATGGCCGACGCCCAGCCGGTCCAGCCGCTTCCGGGCCTCCACGCGCGCGTGGGCCCGTGGAACGCCCCGGGCGCGCAACCCGTACGCGGTGTTCGCCAGCGCCGACAGATGCGGGAACAGCGCCCCGTCCTGCGGCACCCACGCGATCCCCCGCCGGTGCGGCGGCGCCCCCGCAAGGTCCCCGTCGCCCAGGTGCAGGGACGTGGCCGTGGCGCGGGGCGTCAGACCCAGCAGCGCCCGCAACAGCGTCGTCTTGCCGGCCCCGTTGGGCCCGACGACGGCGACGGTGGTCCCACCGGGGACGTCCAGCCCGACCGCGGTGGCCCCGGTCACCTCCGCGACAAGCGGCCGGCCTCCTCCGACACCGGCGGCCGCGTCACCGGCCGCGTCACCGGCCGCGTCACCGGCCGCGGCGTCCCCGGTGCCATCCGTACCGTCGCCCGGCAGGTCGCGGCCGTCCCGCCCCGTCCAGCCGTCCGGGAACGCGCCCGGAACCGCACCCGGAAGCGCGCGGCCCTCCGGTTCCTCCGAGGCCCCCGGCGCACCCGGCCGGGCCTCGCGGGCCGACGGGCGGCCCAGCCAGCGGCCCCGCAGCGCGACGAGCACGCCGGTGGCCACCACGAGCAGCAGCAGCGACACCGCGACCGCGCCCTCCGGGTCGTTCTGCAGCAGCAGGTACACCTGGAGCGGCAGCGTCTGGGTCGTGCCCGGCAGGTTCCCGGCGAAAGTGATCGTCGCGCCGAACTCGCCCAGCGCCCGAGCCCAGCACAGCGCGGCCCCCGCCACCAGCCCCGGCGCGACCATCGGCACCGTGACCGTCCAGAACGCCCGGAGCGGCGAGGCGCCCAGGGAGGCCGCCGTCTCCTCGTACCGCGGGTGCAGTCCGGCCAGCGCGCCCTCCAGGCTGATCACCAGGAACGGCATCGACACGAACGCCGCCGCCGCCACCGCGCCCGCCGTCGAGAACGGCAGTGTCACGCCGAACCAGTCGTCGAGGACCCCGCCCAGCAGCCCGCGCCGCCCGAACCCCTGCAACAGCGCCACACCCGCCACCGTCGGCGGCAGCACCATCGGCAGCATCACCAGCACCCGCACCAGGGCCTTACCGGGGAAGTCCACGCGCGCGAGGACCCACGCCAGCGGCACGCCCAGCAGCAGGGACAGCGCCAGCGCCCATCCCGACACGACCAGGGACAGCCCCAGCGCCTCCCGTACGGCGGGCGTGGTCAGCCGCCGCGCCAGCGTCCCCCACGGCGCGTGCGCCAGCACCCCGGCGAGCGGCAGCAGCAGGAAGACCACCGCCACCAGGGCGGGGACGGCCAGCGCGGCGGGCACCCGCCGGGGCGTGTTCACGGCGTCTCGAACCCGGCGCCGGCCAGCAGCTTCCGCGCCTCCGCCGACCGCAGCCAGGCCACGAAGGCGCGGGCCCCGTCCGGGTTCCCGGCGGAGTCCAGCGTGGCGGCCGGATAGGAGGCGACGGCGTTCTGCGCGTCCGGTACGTCGACGGTGTCCACGTCCCCGCGCGCGGTGGCGGCGTCCGTCGCGTACACCAGTCCCGCGTCCGCCTCGCCCAGCTGGACCTTGCTGAGCACGGCCCGCACGCTCGGCTCCTGCGAGACCGGCCGCACGTCCACCCCGGCCCGGTCGAGGATCTGCCGGCTGTACCGCCCGGCGGGCACCTCGGGCGCGGCGAGCACCACCTTCAGGTCGCCTCTCGCGAGGTCCTTGAGGCCGGTGATCCGCTCCGGGTTGCCCTCGGCCGTGGCGATCGTGAGCCGGTTGCGCGCGATGACGACCGGCGTACCGGTGTCGTCCTTCAGCCCCTCCATGGTCCGGGGGTCGGCGGTGACGAGGACGTCGGCGGGCACACCCTGCCGTACCTGCGAGGCCAGCTCCTGCGAGCCGGCGAAGGAGAAGACGACCTCCGTACCGGGGTGCTCCTCGGCGTACGCGGTGCCGATCGCCCGGAAGACGTCCGTCAGGGACGCGGCGGCCAGCACCGTCACCTTCCCGCGGCCCCCGTCACCCGAACCCGAACCGGAACCGGAACCGGGCCCGGAACCCGAACCACCGCACGCCGCCAGCGGCACCAGCAGCACGGCCGCGAGCACGGCCCCCAGAACGCGGCCTCCGGCGCGCCGACGGAACCCGCCGCGATGCCCCCGCCGCTCAGCCACGGTCGCCCCGCACCCGGTCGCCCCGCACCCGGTCGACATGGACGTTCGTCGACTTCACCCGCGCCACCGCCTCGACGCCCACCTCCAGGCCCAGCTCCTCGACCGCCTCGCGCGTGAGCAGCGACACCAGCCGGTGCGGCCCCGCCTGGATCTCCACCTGCGCGGCGACGTCCCCGAGCTTCACGGCCGTGACGATCCCGGCGAACGCGTTGCGCGTGCTGCTGTACGGCGCCTCGCCCGCCTCGTCCGCCTGCCGCGCCAGCTCCACCGCGAACGCGGCCAGGTCCGGTCCGTCGACCAGCCGCCTGCCGGCCTCGTCCCGGCGCGTGGGCAGCCGGCCGCCGTCGGCCCAGCGCCGTACCGTGTCGGCGCTCACGCCGAGAAGCCGCGCCGCCTGCTGCGTGGTGTAGGACCGTACGTGCCGCATGTGCGGCAATGTAGGCACCCCGAGCTCGCAGCCGCAAGCAAGACCGGGCGATCCTCCTGGCGGATGCGACCGGAGCCGTACGAAGCTACAGGGCTACGGGGACTGCAGGGACCACCGGCGCTACAGCGCGCCCTTCCGCGTCAGGTAGCTGAACGACAACCAGCCCGGCAGCACCGGGAGCCACAGCGTCAGCACCCGGTACAGCAGCACCGCGGGCGTCGCGATCTCCGTGGGTACGCCGGTCAGGATCAGACCACCGATGAGCGCGCCCTCGACCGCGCCCACACCGCCCGGCGTCGGCGCCGCCGACCCGAGCGCGTTGCCCGCAAGGAACACCACGGCGAGACTCGCGTAGCTCAACGGCTGCTCGCCGTCGCTGAACGCCCGGACCGACGCGTCAAGGCACAGCACGAACATCGCGGTCAGCATCAGCATGCCGCCGATCCCGGTGAGCAGCTTCCGCGGCCGCTGGAGCATGTCCAGCATGCGCGGCACCACACCCGCGAACAGCGAGCGAAGCCGCGACGACACGAACTTGCGCAGCGCCGGCACCGCCGTGACCACCAGCAGGAGCACCGCGATCGTCAGCAGCCCCGCGATCACCGTCCTGGACGGTGTGAAGTCGTCCTGCGACCGCTGCGTACCCGTCAGATACCCGAAGGTGAGCAGCAGCGTGATGTGTGCCCCGAGCCCGAACAGCTGCGATGCGCCCACGCTCGCCACCGCGAGGCCGGGCCGCACGCCCGCCCGCTGGAGGAACCGCGTGTTCAGCGCCACGCCGCCCACCGCCGCCGGGGCGACGACCTTCACGAAGGACCCGGCGACCTGCGCCGCCACCGTCCGCAGGAACGGCACCCGCTCCGGTACGAAGCCCAGCAGGCTCATCGCGGCCGCCACATAGCTGAGCGCCGAGAAGATCAGCGCGGCCGCCACCCAGCCCCAGTCCGCACCCCCGATCGTGGACAGCTCGACCGTCGCGATCTGCGAGAGCAGGAAGTACGCGGCGATGGCACCCGCGATGAGGCTGACGAGGGTACGGGGCCTGATCCGCTCCAGCCGGACCGGTTCCACGGGCGCCTGCGGCCTGATGCGCAGCACCTGGCGCCGGATCTGCGCCAGCAGGTCTTCCTCCCGGGCCCCGTGCAACGCGTCCTCCAGGGCCCGCTTCTGGGCCTGCTTCTCCGCCCGTACGGCCTTCCGGTCCGCCTTGGTGACGGCGCCCTTCTGCGCTGTCTCCGGACGGGCCTGCCTGGCCGCCTCGGACGCCCGCAGCACCGCCTCCCGCTCCCGCTGCGACCGCTCACGCGCCAGACGCCGCAGCGTCGCGCGCGTGGACCGGCTGAGCGCGATCGGCTGGAGCAGCGGCAGACAGTCGGCGACCGTGTCGGGCCCGAGCACGTCGACGGCGGCGGCGACCGCGCGCTCAGGGCCCACGCGCAGGCCCAGCGTGGTCAGCAGCTGCGCGATGTCCATCCGCAGCACCAGATCGCCCGCCGCGATCTCGCCGCCCCGCAGGTCCGTGATCACCACCTTGCCGGAACGATCCACCAGCAGGGCGTCGCCCGTCAGCCTCCGGTGCGCGATCCGCCGCGACTGCAGCGCCTTGACCTGCTCCCAGCAGCTCCGTACGACCTGGTCGGTGATCTCGTCGTCGGCGAGCGAGTCGAGTGAGCGGCCGCCCCGGTGCTCGTAGATGAGCATCACGGCGTCCGGGCCCAGCTCCGACGTGGCGATCAGCTTGGGCGCGTTCGCGCCGGCCGCGATCGCCGCGTACGCCAGCAGGGCCTCCTGCTCCAGGGCCTGGCGCAGCGACTGGATGGACCGGCGCGTGGTGAAGCCGCGCAGCGTGAGGCGGCGCCACACCCGGTAGAAGAACCCGTGCGCCTGCTGCTCGCGGTCGACGACCGTGACGTCGAGCGGGGAGCCCTCCTCCAGGGTCACCAGGTATCTGCGGCCCCGGTCGCCCTGCTCGGCCGTGTCCGGCACGCCCTCGGCGCGCATCGCCGAGACGGGCCGGAACCCGACGTGCCGCAGCCCGGCGAGCAGGGTCTGCCCGGTGGGCCGTACGTTCGGCGAGCCGACCGTGTAGAGCGTGCCGTACGCGACCGTCCAGCCGATCAGGATGGTCAGGATGATCGACAGGGGCGTGGTGTAGCCCGCCACGAGCATGGTGAACGCGTCGAGAAGCAGCACCGTCCAGAGCGCGAACCGCCAGCGCGGCCTGCGGGCCATGCCGACGGCCGACATGTACGCGATGACCGGCGCGAGGTAGCCGTGCACCGGGTCGGTCAGGCCGCCGCCGCTCTGCGGCTGCGTCAGGGCGTCCTGGATGGTGGCGGGCGCGCCCCTGGCCACCCACAGGTCGACGGCGAGGGTCACGCCGTGCGCGAGTACGGCGGCGAGTACGCCGTCCGCGATGCGCAGGCCGTCCCGTTTGATCAGCCGTTCGATCGCGAAGGCGACCGGGACGAGCAGCACCGCGATGCTGGAGACGAGTCCGGCGACGGAGACGAAGACGTCCGGGGTCTGGCCCGTGCCCTTGGTGATGTCCTGCTCCAGGCCCGACGTGGTGCCGTGGGCGAAGGCCGCGATGGCGAGGACGACACCGATCGCCAGCAGGCCGGTGAGCAGGCGCAGGAGATCGGACGGGCGGTGCACGCGCGCGGCGAGCAGCGGTTCGTCGCCCGAGACCCGGTCGTTGTGGCCCCCGCCGGACGCGGACGACCCGGGCGTACCGGCGGGGCCCGACGGCCCGGAGGTACCGGCGGAGCCGCTGCCGGCTCGGGTGTCGTCGGTGTTGCCGTTGGGGGTGCCGGGGCCGGTCGTGTCGGACGGGGCGCCGGTGCCGGGGCCTGGGCCTTTGCCCCTTGTGCTGCTGGGCGTCTCGCCCGCGCTGCCAGAGGTGCCTTTGGTGTCGTCGGTGCCGCCGTCGGCCGGGGCGCCCCCAGGGGTGCCGCCCGTACCGCCGGGCGTGGCACCCGTACCGCTCCGGTCGCCGCCCTCGGCGCTGCCGTGCGGACCCTCGTCGGCGCTGCCGCCCGTGCTGCCGCGCGCCTCGTGGCCCGCGTCGCCCGGCGGCCCGCCGCCGGTCGCCCTGCCGCTGGCCGCCCGTGCGCGGAAGGCGCCGGCGGAGCCGTCGCCGGACCGCTGCCGGTCGCCGTCGCCTGGGCGCGGCGCGTCGGCGGCGTCCGGGCGCGGCTCGGCGTCAGGAGCGCTCGCCACGTCCGCTGGCCGCACGTCCCGTCCCTCCGCCTTCGCTGTCTCTTCTTGATCTCGTATCACCAGTCACCGCCCGGAAGATGGTGGCATGACCGGGGGGCGCAGGAGAGCATCAGGGTGTAATGCCCGCGTTGTCGTACCTGTGGTGCAGGATGGTCCGGATGAGTGCTGAGGAGCGTGCCGAGCGGCTTCCGGACTACGCGGAGCGCGTGCTGGAGGTCGCCGAGCTCATCCCGCGCGGCCGGGTGATGACGTACGGGGACGTCGCCGAATGGCTCGGCGAGGGAGGTCCGCGCCAGGTGGGCCGGGTCATGGCGCTGTACGGCGGGGCCGTGCCGTGGTGGCGCGTGGTGCGCGCCGACGGACGGCTGCTGCCCGGGCACGAGCAGCGCGCCCTCGCCCACTACCGTGAGGAGGCCACGCCGCTGCGCGAGGCCACGCCGCTGCGCGAGGCCACGTCGGCGCACGGCACCGGAACCCACCTGCCGCGCATCGACATGCGGCGAGCCAGATGGGACGGCGGTGGCGGCGGTTCCGGCGATGACGCGGGCCGCGACGCCGGGCGTGCGATGACTCACAATTGACAGCTTCCGCCATACGGCGGTGCAGCGCCCCTTCACCACCGCTCCCTCACCTTGCACGCACCGTGAACACCCCGCACACCCACCAGGACCGGCGATCCACGTGAGTTCCTCCTCCTCCACCCGGCGTGTGCCGTACCAGGACCAGGTACGGCACAGGACCCCGGGCGCGTACCGACTGGTGCGTACTCCGCCGGCCCCCGTGACTCCTCCCCTCCTGGACGCAGCGCAGCGTGCCGTGGTTGACCATGCCGCCGGGCCGCTCCTCGTCCTGGCCGGGCCCGGCACCGGCAAGACGACCACGCTCGTCGAGGCCGTCGCCGCGCGCGTGGAGCGCGGCACCGACCCGGAACGGATCCTCGTCCTCACCTTCAGCCGCAAGGCCGCCGTGGAGCTCCGCGACCGCGTGGCTGCCCGGCTGCCCGGCGTACGCGGCCCGCAGGCCACCACCTTCCACTCGTACTGCTACGCGCTGGTCCGCGCCCACCAGGAAGCCGACCTCTTCGCGGAACCGCTTCGCCTGCTGTCCGGACCGGAGCAGGATGTCACCGTGCGTGAGCTGCTCGCCGGGCAGCTGGACCTTGAGCGCGCCGGGCTCGCCCGTATCCACTGGCCCGACGAGCTGCGGGCCTGCCTCACGACGCGTGGCTTCGCGGACGAGGTACGGGCCGTGCTGGCCCGCTCCCGCGAGCTCGGCCTCGGCCCGCGGGCCCTCGCGGACTTCGCGGCACGGACCGGGCGGCGGGACTGGTCGGCGGCGGCCGCGTTCCTGGCCGAGTACCTGGACGTGCTCGACATGCAGGGCGTCCTCGACTACGCGGAGCTGGTGCACCGCGCGGTCCTGCTGGCGGGGAGGGTGCGGCTCCCCGAGTACGACGCGGTGTTCGTCGACGAGTACCAGGACACCGACCCGGCCCAGGTACGGCTCCTCCAGGCACTCGCGGGGCAGGGCAGGACCCTGTACGCGTTCGGCGATCCCGACCAGTCGATCTACGCGTTCCGGGGTGCGGACGTGAACGGCATCCTGGACTTCCCGCACATGTTCCGGCGCCCCGACGGACGCCCGGCCCCGGTCGCCGTCCTGACGACGTCACGCCGCCAGCCCGCCGCGCTGCTGGCCGCGACCCGGCTGCTGACCACGCGGATGCCGCTGCCGCGCCTGCCCGCGGACACGGTGCGGGCGCACCGCGACCTGGGGGCGGTGCGGGCGGGCGGCCGGGTGGAGACGTACACGTTCCCGACCGCGTCCACGGAGCTGGACAACATCGCGGACATCCTGCGCCGCGCCCACCTGGAGGAGGGCGTCCCGTGGAACGACATGGCCGTCCTGGTCCGCGCCGGCGGCCGCTCCCTCCCGGCCCTCCGCCGCGCCCTCACCTCGGCCGGCGTCCCCCTGGAGGTCGACGGCGCCGACGTCCCCCTCCGCCACGAACCGGCGGTCGCCCCCCTCCTGACGGCCCTCCGCGCCACCGCCACAGCAGCCCTCCGCCCGACCTCACCTCCGGAGGCGGCGCACACGCCGGTCACCGCCACATCAGAGCCGGACCCTCCCGCGCCGACCGCCGACACCCCGTCGTCCCCCGGCACCACCCCCGCCCCATGGCTCGACACCGAGACCGCGCTCACGCTGCTCGCCTCACCCCTCGGCGGCATGGACGCCGCCGACCTGCGCCGACTGGGGCGGGCGCTGCGGGACGAGGAGCGGGCGGCGGGGGCGAAGGTGCCGGCGCCGTCCGACGTCCTCCTCGCGCGCGCCCTCGCCGAACCCGAGCGGCTCGTGGCGCACGACCCCGCCTACGCGCGCGGAGCACAGCGGCTCGGCGCGCTGCTGCGCGAGACCCGCGAGCTGCTCGCCGCCGGCGGCACCGCCGAGGAGGCCCTCTGGCACCTGTGGAACGGCACCGGCTGGCCCGCCCGCCTCCACCGCGCCGCCCTGCGCGGCGGCCCCGCGGGCCGTAACGCCGACCGCGACCTCGACGCGGTGTGCGCGCTGTTCGACACCGCGGCCCGCGCCGAGGAACGCACCGGAGGCCGCGGCGCCCTGAACCTTTTCGCGGAGCTCGACGCCCAGGACATCGCCGCCGACACCCTCGCCGAGCGGCCCGTACGCCCCGACGCCGTCCGCCTGATGACCGCCCACCGCTCCAAGGGCCTGGAGTGGAGCCTGGTCGTCGTCGCGGGTGTCCAGGAGGGCCTCTGGCCCGACCTGCGGCGCCGCGGCTCCCTCCTGGAAGCCGACCGCATCGGCCGCGACGGCCTCGCCGAGCCACTGCCCCCCGGCGCCCTCCTCGCCGAGGAGCGCCGCCTGTTCTACGTCGCCGCCACGCGCGCGAAGGACCGCCTCGTCGTCACCGCCGTCAAGGCACCCGCCGAGGACGGCGACCAGCCGTCCCGCTTCCTCACCGAGCTCGGCGTCGAACCGAAGGACGTCACCGCCCGCCCCCGCCGCCCCCTCGCCGTCGCCGCCCTCGTCGCGGAGCTGCGCGCCACCACCGTCGACCCCGACGCGTCCCCGGCCCTGCGCGACGCCGCCGCCCGCCGCCTCGCCCGGCTCGCCGCACTCACCGACGACGAGGGCCAGCCCCTCGTGCCCGCGGCCCACCCCTACCGCTGGTGGGGCCTGTACGACCCCACGCACGCCCCCGAGCCCCTCCGCGACCGCGACCGCCCCGTCGCCCTGTCCGGCAGCGCCCTCGACCAGCTCGCCAACACCTGCGCCCTCCAGTGGTTCCTGGGCCGCGAGGTGAAGGCCGACGCCCCCGCCACCGCCGCCCAGGGCTTCGGCACCGTCGTCCATGTACTCGCCGACGAGGTCGCCTCCGGCCGCACCCCCGCCGACCTGGCCGTCCTCATGGAGCGCCTCGACTCGGTCTGGGACGCTCTCTCCTTCGACGCCCCCTGGAAGTCGGCCCAGGAGAAGGAGCACGCGCGCGTGGCGCTGGAACGCTTCCTGCGCTGGCACGTCATGGACCGCGGCGGCCGCACCCCCGCCGTCACCGAGCACGACTTCGACGTCACCCTGGAGGCGGGGGAGTACCAGGTACGGATCCGCGGCTCCATGGACCGCGTCGAACGCGACGAACACGGCCGCGCCTACGTCGTCGACTTCAAGACCGGCAAGCAGACCCCCACCAAGGACGAGGTCGCCCACCACCCCCAGCTCGCCGTCTACCAGCTCGCCGTCCGCGAAGGCGCCGTCGACGAGGCCTTCGGCGGCGACCGCCCCGAGCCCGGCGGCGCCGAACTCGTCCACCTCCGCCAGGCCGCCCCCAAGAAGGAGGGCGGCGACGCCCTCCCGCGCGTCCAGGCCCAGGAACCCCTGTCGGGCGAGTGGGTGGCCGATCTGCTCGCCACCGCCGCCGGCCGCGTCCTCGACGAGCGCTTCACGCCCACCGCCGGCCAGCACTGCGCCACCTGCGCCTTCCGCGCCTCCTGCAGCGCCCGCCCCGAAGGCCGCCACATCGTCGAGTAGCCGCGGCGTCGGGCCGGAGACGCCCACGGCGCCGCACGCCGGCCGGTTGTCCACAGCCCGACCGGACTGTCGGACGTCCCCGTTAGCCTTCTCCGGGTGACCTCACACATCACCGACCCCGAGCAGCTCAAGGAGCTCCTCGGCATCCCGTTCACGCCGGAGCAGACGGCCTGCATCACCGCGCCGCCCGCCCCGCAGGTCATCGTGGCCGGAGCCGGCTCCGGCAAGACGACGGTGATGGCCGCCCGCGTGGTCTGGCTGGTCGGCACGGGCCAGGTCGCCCCCGAACAGGTCCTCGGCCTCACGTTCACCAACAAGGCCGCCGGCGAGCTCGCCGAACGCGTCCGCACCGCCCTCGTCCGCGCCGGCGTCACCGACCCCGACGCCGTCGACCCCGACAACCCGCCGGGCGAACCCCGCATCTCCACCTACCACGCGTTCGCCGGGCAGCTCCTCACCGACCACGGCCTGCGCATCGGCCTGGAGCCCACCGCCCGCCTCCTCGCCGACGCCACGCGCTACCAGCTCGCCGCCCGCGTCCTGCGCGAGGCCCCCGGCCCGTACCCGGCGCTCACCCGGTCCTTCCCCACCCTCGTCAGCGACCTCCTCGCCCTCGACGCCGAGCTGGCCGAGCACCTCGTACGGCCCGACGACCTCCGCGCGTACGACTCCGAACTGCTCGCCGCCCTCGCAGGCGCCCGCCTCAGCAACGCCGACCTGCGCAAGGTCCCCGAAGCCGCCACCGCCCGCCGCGAACTCCTCGACCTGGTCGTCCGCTACCGCGCGGCCAAACGCGACCGCGACCTCCTCGACTTCGGCGACCAGATCGCCCTCTCCGCCGAACTGGCCCTCACCCGCCCCGAGACGGGCGCCCTGCTGCGCGACGAGTTCCGGGTCGTCCTCCTCGACGAGTACCAGGACACGTCCGTCGCCCAGCGGCTGCTCCTCTCCGGCCTCTTCGGCGGCCGCACGGGCCACCCCGTCACCGCCGTCGGCGACCCCTGCCAGGCCATCTACGGCTGGCGCGGCGCGTCCGTCGCCAACCTCGACGACTTCCCCGAGCACTTCCCGCACGCCGACGGCCGCCCCGCCACCCGCTTCGCGCTCAGCGAGAACCGCCGCAGCGGCGGCCGCCTCCTCGACCTCGCCAACGGTCTCGCCGCACCCCTGCGCGCCCTGCACGCGGGCGTGGAGGCCCTCCGCCCCGCCCCCGGCGCCGAACGCGACGGCACCGTACGGATCGCCCTCCACCCCACCCAGGCCGAGGAGCTCGCCTGGCTCGCGGACTCCATCGCCCACCTCGTACGCACCGGCAAGGAGCCCGGCGAGATCGCCGTCCTGTGCCGCACGGCGACGGACTTCCCCGAGATCCAGGCCGCCCTCGTCGCGCGCGACGTGCCCGTCGAGGTCGTCGGCCTGTCCGGGCTGCTCCACCTCCCCGAAGTGGCCGACCTGGTCGCCGTCTGCGAAGTCCTCCAGGACCCCGGTGCCAACGCGTCCCTCGTACGGCTCCTCACCGGGCCCCGCTGGCGCATCGGCGCCCGCGACCTGGCCCTCCTCGGCCGCCGCGCCCGCCTCCTCGTGCACCGCGCCACCGACGAGGAGTCCGACCCCGACGAGCGCCTCGCGGCCGCCGTGGAGGGCGTCGACCCGTCCGAGGTCGTCTCACTGGCCGACGCCCTGGACACGTTCCTGGAGACCGGCGGCCACGACGACGGCCTACCCTTCTCCCACGAGGCCCGCGTCCGCTTCGCCCGCCTCGCGGCCGAGCTGCGCGACCTGCGCCGCTCCCTCGCCGACCCCCTGATGGACGTCCTGCACCGGATCCTCGCCACCACCGGCCTGGAGGTCGAGCTGTCGGCGTCCCCGCACGCCCTGGCCGCCCGCCGCCGCGAAACCCTCTCCAACTTCCTCGACATCGCCGCCGGCTTCGCCTCCCTCGACGGCGACGCCACCCTCCTCGCCTTCCTCGGCTTCCTGCGCACCGCCGCCCAGTACGAGAAGGGCCTCGACAACGCCCTGCCCGGCGGAGAGAACACCGTCAAGGTCCTCACCGCCCACAAGTCCAAGGGCCTGGAGTGGGACGTCGTCGCCGTCCCCGGCCTCGTCACCGGCCAGTTCCCCAGCACCCGGTCCCGCGAGTCCTGGACGGCCCAGCCGCAGGTCCTCCCACACGCCCTGCGCGGCGACGCCCCGACCCTCCCGGAGATCGACACCTGGGACGCCCCGGCGCTGAAGGCGTTCAAGGAGGCGATGAAGGACCACCAGCACACCGAGGAGCTCCGCCTCGGCTACGTGACCTTCACCCGCCCCCGCTCCCTCCTCCTCGCCTCCGCGCACTGGTGGGGCCCGTCGCAGAAGCGCCGCCGCGGCCCGTCCGCGTTCCTGCACGCCCTGTACGAGCACTGCGCCGCCGGGTACGGCGAGATCGAGGCCTGGGCGGACGAACCGGACGAGGACGCCGAGAACCCGGCCCTCACCGCCGCCGGCACCGACCGGGCCTGGCCCCTGCCCCTCGACCCGGACTCCCTGGCCCGCCGCCGCGCCGCCGCCGACACGGTCCTGGCCTACCTGGAGGCACCGCCTGCCCCGAGGGAGCCGGAACCCGAACACGTCCGCCCCGCGGAACCCGACGACGTCCTGTGGCCCGACGACCTCGAAGCGGCTCCACCCGGCAACGCGCCCGAGGCGCCCGAGGCGCCCGAGGCACCTGAGGAACCCTGGGCCGACCAGGACGTCCAGGCCGACGTCCAGGCCGACGACCGGGCCGACCAGGCCGACCAGGATGACCCTTGGGGTCCCTGGGACGACGACCCCTGGTCCGACGACCCGCCCGCCCCCGACGGCATACCGCCCCACGCCCTGCCCCACCAGCGCCCCCCACAACCGCCACCTCAAGCGCAGGCGGCCGCGCGCCTCACCCCCGAAGAGGCCCGGGCCGTCGCCTCCTGGGACCGCGACCTGGACGCCCTCACCGGCGAGCTGATGCGCGCCCGCGCCACCACCCGTGACGTCGTCCTGCCCGCCTCCCTGTCCGCCTCGCAGCTGCTCCGCCTCGCGGACGACCCCGACGCGTTCGCGGCCGAACTCGCACGGCCCATGCCCCGCCCCCCGCAGCCCGCCGCCCGCCGCGGCACGCGCTTCCACGCCTGGGTGGAGGCCCGCTTCGAGGAGCTGCCGCTGCCCATGCTGGGCCCCGACGAGCTGCCCGGCGGCGAGGCGTACGCGGACGAGCCGGAGATCATCGACGAACGCGACCTGGCCGCCCTCAAGGAAGCCTTCGAGCGCACCCCGTACGCCGACCGCATACCCCACCGAGTCGAGGCGCCGTTCCAGCTCACCCTCGCCGGCCGGACCGTCCGGGGCCGGATCGACGCCGTCTACCACGACCCGGCCACCGGCACGTACGAGATCGTCGACTGGAAGACCAACCGCCACCGCACCGGCGACCCCCTCCAGCTCGCCGTCTACCGCCTCGCCTGGGCAGAGCTGCACGGCCTGCCGCTCGAATCGGTCACGGCCGCGTTCGTGTACGTACGGACCGGCGACGTCGTCCGCCCCGACGACCTGCCGGGGCGTGACGGGCTCGAACGCATCCTGCTCGGTGAGACGCCAGACGGGCCACCGTCCGGCGCCGGATAGGCTCAAGAGCATGAGCGACACCCCGGACAGCGCCGTCCAGACCGTACGGAATTACATCGAGCAGCACCGCGCCGCCTTCCTCGACGACCTCGCGGCATGGCTGCGCATCCCGTCCGTGTCCGCGCAGCCGCACCACGCGGCCGACGTACGGCGCAGCGCCGAGTGGCTCGCCGCGAAACTGAAGGACACCGGCTTCCCGACCGCCGAGGTCTGGGAGACGGCCGGCGCCCCCGCCGTGTTCGCGGAGTGGCCGTCGGCCGACCCCGACGCGCCCACGGTCCTGGTCTACGGTCACCACGACGTGCAGCCCGCCGCCCGCGAGGACGGCTGGCACACCGACCCCTTCGAACCGGTCATCAAGGAAAACCGGCTCTACGCGCGCGGTGCCGCCGACGACAAGGGCCAGGTGTTCTTCCACACCCTCGGAGTCCGCGCCCACCTCGCCCTCACCGGCCGCACGACGCCCGCGGTCCATCTGAAGCTCCTCGTCGAGGGCGAGGAGGAGTCCGGGTCCGAGCACTTCCGCGCACTCGTCGAGCAGCACCGCGACCGGCTCGCCGCCGACGCCGTGATCGTCTCCGACACCGGCATGTGGAACGAGACGACGCCCACGGTCTGCACCGGCATGCGCGGCCTCGCGGACTGCGAGATCGAGCTGTACGGACCCGACCAGGACATCCACTCCGGCTCCTTCGGCGGCGCCGTACCCAACCCGGCCACGACCGCCGCCCGCCTGGTCGCCGCACTCCACGACGCGGACGAGCGCGTGGCGATCCCCGGCTTCTACGACGGTGTCGCCGAGCTCACCGACGCCGAGCGCGCCCTGATCGCGGAGCTGCCCTTCGACGAGCCGGCCTGGCTGGCCGCCGCCCGCTCCCACGGCACGCTCGGCGAGGCCGGGTACTCCACCCTGGAGCGCGTCTGGGCCCGCCCGACCGCCGAGGTCAACGGCATCGGCGGCGGCTACCAGGGCCCCGGCGGCAAGACGATCATCCCGTCGTCCGCCCAGCTGAAGCTGTCCTTCCGCCTGGTCGCGGGACAGGACCCGGACCGGATCGAGCAGGCCGTACGGGACTGGGTCGCCGCGCGCGTACCGGCCGGCATCCGCCACAAGATCACCTTCGGCGCGGCCACCCGGCCCTGCCTCACCCCGCTCGACCACCCCGCACTCCAGGCCGTCGCCCGCTCCATGAGCCGCGCGTTCGACGGCACGAAGATCCGCTACACGCGCGAGGGCGGCTCCGGCCCCGCCGCCGACCTCCAGGACGTCCTGGAGGCCCCGGTGCTGTTCCTCGGGATCTCCGTACCGTCCGACGGCTGGCACGCACCGAACGAGAAGGTCGAGCTGGACCTGCTCCTCAAAGGAGTGGAGGCGTCCGCCCATCTGTGGGGCGAGATGGCCGGCGCCCTGCGCTGACCGCCGACCCCGCCGACCCGACGCCGAAGCCCTGCCCAGACGACGCCGACACAGACACCCACACACCGGGGGAGTTGGACGCACCAGTGAGCATCACCAGCAACGAGGCCGAGCACCGTCCCATCGGCCTCACCGCCCCGAGCGGCATCGACCGAGCGGCACACCACCGCCTCGACGAGGCGTGGCTCGCCGCTGCCTGGAGCCACCCGACGACCCGCGTGTTCGTGGTGTCCGGCGGCCAGGCCCTCATCGACGACACCCCCGACGGCCGCACCGAACTGGTCACGACACCGGCCTTCGAAGCGCCGCTCACCGAGACCCACCGCTACTTCCTCGGCACCGACGCGGACGGCGTCAGCTACTTCGCCCTCCAGAAGGACGCCCTGCCCGGCCGCATGGACCAGTCGGCGCGCCCCGCCGGCCTGCGCGAGGCCGGACTGCTGCTGTCCCCGCGGGACGCGGGCCTCATGGTGCACGCCGTCGCCCTGGAGAACTGGCAGCGCCTCCACCGCTTCTGCTCACGCTGCGGCGAACGCACGGTCATCGCGGCAGCCGGCCACATCCGCCGCTGCCCGGCCTGCGGCGCCGAGCACTACCCGCGCACCGACCCCGCCGTGATCATGCTGGTCACGGACGAGGACGACCGCGCCCTCCTCGGCCGCCAGGTCCACTGGCCCGAAGGCCGCTTCTCGACCCTCGCGGGCTTCGTCGAGCCCGGCGAGTCCATCGAACAGTCCGTGATCCGCGAGGTCTACGAGGAGGCCGGCGTCACCATCGGCGACGTCCAGTACGTCGCCAGCCAGCCGTGGCCGTTCCCGTCCAGCCTCATGCTCGGCTTCATGGCCCGCGCCACCTCCGCGGAGATCAACGTCGACGGAGACGAGATCGAGGAAGCCCGCTGGTTCTCGCGCGACGAACTCACGGCCGCCTTCGAGTCCGGCGAGGTACTGCCGCCGTACGGCATCTCCATCGCCTCGCACCTCCTGGAACTCTGGTACGGCAAGCCCCTCCCGAAGCCCGGCAGCGTCGGCTGAACACACACGAACGCCCCTTCCCGGCCGGGAAGGGGCGTTCGACGTGACCGCCTGACCGGAGGCGAGGCGCCCCGGAGACGTCAGCTGGCCAGCGCCTGCTGGACCTGCGCCAGACTCGGGTTCGTCATCACGACGTTCTCGGCACCGCTGTTCGGCGTCACGAGCACGGTCGGAACGGTCTGGTTGCCGTTGTTGACCTTCTCCACGAACGCGGCGGACTCAGGGTCCTGCTCGATGTTGACCTCCGTGTACGCGATGCCCTCACGGTCCAGCTGGCTCTTCAGCCGACGGCAGTAGCCACACCACGTCGTGCTGTACATCGTCACAGTTCCCTGCATCGTCTCTTCCGTCCTCGTTCACTCGGAGTGCCTGATCGCACTCGGAAAACGTACGCGCCCCATCCCGCATTCCCTCAGGGGGTATGACGAATCCCGCACCCCTGTGGACAACCGGCACGGCCGCATCAGGCGACCTGGCAGCATGGACGGGTGACAGCAGCAACGCACTCCACCCTCTTCCCGCAGGTCCCCCAGGACGCCGACGCGGTGCTCGACGGGCTCGACCCGGAGCAGCGCGAAGTGGCGACCGCCCTGCACGGACCGGTGTGCGTACTGGCCGGCGCGGGCACCGGCAAAACCCGCGCGATCACCCACCGCATCGCCTACGGGGTACGGGCCGGCATCCTCCAGCCCTCCAGCGTGCTCGCCGTCACCTTCACCAACCGCGCCGCAGGCGAGATGCGCGGCCGGCTCAGGCAACTCGGCGCGGGCGGCGTCCAGGCCCGCACGTTCCACTCCGCCGCCCTCCGTCAGCTCCAGTACTTCTGGCCGAAAGCCGTCGGCGGCGACCTGCCCCGGCTCCTCGACCGCAAGGCCCAGCTCGTCGCCGACGCGGCCGCCCGCTGCCGCATCCGCCTCGAACGCACCGAATTGCGCGACGTCACCGCCGAGATCGAATGGGCCAAGGTCACCCAGACCGTCCCCGCCGACTACCCGGCCGCCGTCGCCAAGGCCCAGCGCGACGCCCCCCGCGCGCCCGCCGAAACCGGCCAGATCTACGCCATGTACGAACAGCTGAAACGGGAACGCGACGTCCTCGACTTCGAGGACGTCCTCCTGCTCACCGTCGGCATCCTCCAGGACCGGAACGACATCGCCGAACAGGTCCGCCGCCAGTACCAGCACTTCGTCGTCGACGAGTACCAGGACGTCTCCCCGCTCCAGCAGCGCCTCCTCGACCTGTGGCTCGGCGACCGCGACACCCTCTGCGTCGTCGGCGACGCCAGCCAGACCATCTACTCCTTCACCGGTGCCACCCCCGACTACCTCCTCGACTTCCGCACCCGCCACCCCCACGCGACCGTCGTCAAACTCGTCCGCGACTACCGCTCGACACCCCAGGTCGTCCACCTCGCCAACGGCCTCCTCGCCCAGGCCCGCGGCCGTGCCGCCGACCACCGCCTGGAACTCGTCTCCCAGCGCGACCCCGGCCCGGAGCCCGTCTACACGGCCTACGGCGACGAACCCACCGAGGCCGAAGGCACCGCCCGCCGCATCCGCGACCTCATCGTCGCCGGCGTCCCGGCCGGCGAGATCGCCGTGCTCTACCGTGTCAACGCCCAGTCCGAGATCTACGAGCAGGCCCTGGCCGACGCGGGCGTCCCCTACCAGCTCCGCGGTGCCGAGCGCTTCTTCGAACGCCAGGAAGTACGGGAGGCGGGCGCCGCCCTGCGCAGCGCGGCCCGCTTCGGCGGCAACGACGCCCTCCTCGACGACGTCGTGGACCTGCCGTCCCAGGTGCGCGCCGTCCTCTCCACCAAGGGCTGGACCACCGAACCACCGGCCGGCTCCGGCGCCACCCGCGACCGCTGGGAGTCCCTCGCCGCCCTCGTCCGCCTCGCCGAGGACCTCGCCCGCGCCCGCCCCGACGCGACCCTCGCCCACCTGGTCGCCGAACTGGACGAACGGGCCGCGGCCCAGCACGCCCCCACCGTCCAGGGCGTGACCCTCGCCTCCCTGCACGCCGCCAAGGGCCTCGAATGGGACGCCGTCTTCGTCGTCGGCCTCACCGAGGGCACCCTGCCCATCACCTATGCCAAGACCGACGAGCAGATCGAGGAGGAACGCCGCCTGCTGTACGTGGGCGTCACCCGCGCCCGCCGGCACCTGTCCCTGTCGTGGGCACTGTCCCGCTCCCCGGGCGGCCGCCCGAACCGCGAACCGTCCCGGTTCCTGAAGGGGCTGCGTCCCGGCACCACGGCACCCGCCGCCCGCACCGCCACCACCGCCGGCCACGCCGAACGCGGCGGCCCCGCCGGCACCGGCCCCCGCCGCGCCCGCGGCCCCGTGCGCTGCCGGGTGTGCGGCACCACACTCACCGCATCCGGCGAGATGAAGCTGATGCGCTGCGAGGACTGCCCCTCGGAGATGGACGAGGGCGTCTACGAACGGCTCATCGACTGGCGCGCTCGCCAGGCCCGCCTGCTGGGCCAGCCCGACTACTGCGTGTTCACCGAGAAGACCCTCATGGCCATCGCCGAGACCGTCCCGTCCACCGACGGCGAGCTCGCCGCGATCCCCGGCGTCGGCATCCGCAAGCTCAACCGGTTCGGCACCGACGTCCTGGCCATCTGCGCAGGTCGGCAACTCGCCGCGGACGACGGGGATGACTGATGCCAACTCGTCGAAAAAATAGTTTGCGCCCGCCCCAGGAAGCCCCATAGGTTCTTAACCACGCGAACAGCGGCTTCACTGAAGCCCTGTCCTCGTGTTGTACTTATCCGAATACATGCGGGACCGGTTCCGACCGATCCCCCGAGACGCCGAGAGGAGGCGAGTCCAGTGATCAGCTTCAACACCAGCAACAACAGCACCGCCAAAATGACCGATCGCTCGGTCGCCTCCGCCTGCTCGCTCGGCTTCTCCGGTCTTACCGGCCTGTCCGGTTCGGCGTTCGCCGGCATTGGTCTGTTCGGCACCCGTGCCGTCCGTCCGGCGTCCTTCCTGACGGCTCTCCCCGTCTGCGACGGACCCATCGCCGATGAGCGACCGACCAAGGCACTGGAAGCAGAAGTAGCAGCGGCGCAGGCCCCGGCCTATGTCATTGCGGCGACCGGTGCCGAGACCAAGCAGCAGCAGACGACGCAGCACCACACGATGTGGGCCTTCCGTGGGCTCGAACCCTGGAGTGATCCAGCCTGATCCAGGATCAGGCCGGCGCCTTCAGGGCCGCGGAACCCCACCAGGGATCCGCGGCCCTTCTGTTTTGCCCCCACGGGTGACACGGAGCGAAGGGGCCTCGGGACCAAGCAGAACCCGGTACCAGCCCACCGGCCGACCGGCCGGACCGACCAGACGAGGAAAACACCACCGTGCAACTCGAAGCGCACGCCCCGTCCGTACCGCCTTCCGAAACGATCCCCCCGCCCGGCCTCACGGAGGACCACGACTTGACCGCCCTCACCGCGCTCACCGCGCTCGACGACGCCATCGAGAACCTCGGCGTACCCGTGCCCTGCCGCTCCTACGACCCGGAGGTCTTCTTCGCCGAGTCGCCGGCCGATGTCGAGTACGCCAAGTCCCTCTGCCGCACCTGCCCGCTCATGGCGGCCTGCCTCGCGGGCGCCAAGGAGCGGCGTGAGCCGTGGGGCGTCTGGGGCGGCGAGCTCTTCGTCCAGGGTGTCGTCGTCGCCCGGAAGCGGCCGCGTGGCCGCCCGCGCAAGAACCCGGTCACGGCATGATCACCGCCACCGGAACCATCGACCGCCCCCTCACGCACGACCCCCAGAAGCAGGCCCCGATGACCTCTTCCACGAACGAGCCCCTGGGCTCCGCGACCACTGACGTCACCACCCTCGGCGCGAACGCCTCGCGCCAGAACAGGACCCTCGAAATGCAACTCATCCCCGAAGCCCTGGCCCGTGCCCATATGCACGAGCGACTGCGCCAGGCCGACGAGCAACGTGTGGGCACCCGCCTGATCGCCGCCCGCAGGATGCAGCGCCGCGCCGAGCGCGCCTCGCTCCGGGCCCGCCGCGCGCTGGCCATGGCGGTCATGCAGTAACCAGCCGTGGCGCACGGAAGCACCAGCCACCACGACCCGCGGAGAGTTATCGTCTCGTGGTGAACGAGCGGACTCCCGACCCCGCGCAGTCGCGCACGCAGAGCGTGGTGTGCTCGCGCTGCGGCGCGACCGCCGAAAGCCTCCCCGTGACCTGGACCTGCTCCGTCGAGAACGGCAGCCGGCACTACTTCTGCGACACCTGCGCCCGCGCCCACATCCGGTCCATCGAGAGCAGACTCGACTCCGCCTGGTGGTAACCACGCGCCGGGGCCGCCGCCGGCTCAGGCCGGAGTCTCCTCCGGTTGCTCGGCGATGCCCTCCGGCACGTCCTCCGGCACGTCCTCTGATATGTCCTCCGGTACGAAGCCCGGCAGCCAAGCGGACAGCTCGTCGCGCAGCCGCACCGTCGCGTTCAGCTGGCACAGCACCCCGATGGTGCTCAGCGTCACCCGGTGGATCAGCAGATACGACGGCGGCAGGTTGAGCCGCTTGCCCAACTGGTGGGCCGGCGAGCGCGGATCAGCGATCCGTGCCGCCTGTGTGCGGATCCACTCCCGGGTGAACGGGAACGCCTCCACCTGCGCCGGCTCGATGATCGGCAGCAGATACTCCAGCACCTCGTCCGGGTCGAGATCGATCGACTCCTTCACGAACCCCTCGTCGCGCAGGAGCCGGTAGACCGTCTCCGCCTCGCCCTCCAGGGTCATCCGCAGACACGCGCCGATGGTCTCCGGCAGCCCGCCCGGCAGCCGGTCCACCGTGCCGAAGTCCAGCACCCCCAGCCGCAGGTCCCCGTCGCCCTCGCCCGGCAGCAGCCGGAAGTTCCCCGGATGCGGGTCCGCGTGCAGCAGTCCCGTACGGGTCGGCCCCGAGAACAGGAACCGTGCCAGCAGCTGCCCCGCCCGGTTCCGCTCCTCCTCCGTACCGTCCGCGATGACCTCCGACAGGGGTATCCCGTCGATCCATTCCGTCACCAGCACCTGTTCCGACTGGTGCACCACATCGGGGACCACCACATCGGGGTCGTCCGCGAACTCGGCGGCGTGCTCCCGCTGCGCCTGCGCCTCCAGGCCGTAGTCGAGCTCCTCCGACACCCGGTCGCGCATCTCCGTGATGAGCGGCTTGATGTCCATGCCCGGCACCAGCGGCCCCAGCAGCCGTGCGAACCGGCTGAGCTGCGCCAGGTCCGACAGCAGTGCCTCACCCGCCCCCGGGTACTGCACCTTCACCGCGACCTCACGTCCGTCGTGCCACACAGCCCGGTGCACCTGGCCGATCGACGCGGCCGCCGCCGGCTTGTCCTCGAACTCCAGGAACAGCTCACGCCAGTCCGCGCCCAGCCGCTCCTCCAGCACCCCGTGCACCGTCCGCACGGGCATCGGCGGCGCCGCCTCCTGAAGCTTCGTCAACGCCGCCCTGTACGGCCCGGCGACCTCCTCGGGCAGCGCCGACTCGAACACCGACAGGGCCTGCCCCAGCTTCATCGCGCCCCCTTTCAACTCGCCGAGCACCTTGAACAGTTGATCCGCCGTGCGCTGCTGGAGCTCGCGCGCCACGATCTCGGCGGACTTGCCGCCGATCCGCTTGCCCAGCCCCCAGGTGGCCCGCCCCGCGAAGCCCAGGGGCAACGCGGCCAACTTGGCGGTACGGGTGACCGCCTTCCGGGGAAGATCAGACATGCGCCCCTCCAAATCCCAGACTGCCGTACCGCGTTTGCCTCGGCATGCGCCGTTGACGGCCGTTACCCCGCCATTGTGTCCTGCCCCCTCCCGACCCCCGAGGCCCGCACCCCGGCACCCTCACCGGCCTTCCCTACGGCCGTCCCGCCAGGCTGTCCGACCGCATCCCCGTCCGCGGCCCCGCAAGGGCAGTCGCCGTGCGGCCCGACCCGCTGCGCCCGCCACTCGAGCAGCGGCGAGGACACCTCCCACCGCGCGCCCGCGCTCGCCGGCAGCTCACCGTCCAGGAACGCCAGCGCATGCGCCGCCGCCAGCCCCGCCACCGCCGACACCAGCCCCACGTCCCCGGACGGCACCGGACCGCGTCGTCCCGACCGCCACTGCGCCAGCATCCGCGGCCACGCCGGGTCCCCGTCCGTCCGCGCCAGCTCCAGGCACCGCGCGCACGCCGTACTCCCGGGCAGCACCAGCGGGCCCACCACTCCCGTGGCCTCCAGCACCCCCGCGAACAGATGGGGCGTTCCCGTGCCGACCCAGCCGTCCGCCGTCACCGGATCCGGCGCGTACACCGCGAGGCCGTCTCTCGGCGCCACCACCACCAGCGCAAGCCCCGGCTCCGCCATACCCGAACTCCCGCCCGAACTCCCGGCCGAGCTCCCGGCCGAGCTCCCGCCCGAGCTCCCGGCCGGCCCCGCACCCGGGCGCCGCGCTGCCCGCACCGCACGACCACCGGGCGCCGAGCGGCTCACCAGCCGGCGGGCCGCCACGTCCCGCCGCTCCCCGACGGCCTCGGCCGGGAGCCCGCCCGGCACCACGTCCCAGGGCTCCACACACCCGCCGTCCAGTACCTCCACGCGCCCCACTCCCGCTGCCGACAGCAGCGCCGCCACGCTCGCGCCCACCCTGCCCGCACCCCGCACCTGCACCCGTAAGCCGGCCCTGGCGCCCAGGCGCCGTATCGCCCCGCCCGGCTCCCGGTGCACCACCGACAGCGACGCCGCGTCCGGCCGCAGCCGATCCAGCACACCCTCCCGCCGCCGCAGCGCCTCCGCCGCCGGGTCCCGCGCCGCCGCGTCCTCCAGCAGCCCCGCACCCGCAAGCCGCGCCAGCAGCGCCTCCAGCCAGGCGTCCGGCACCCCCAGCGCCCGCGCCTCCTCCCGCAGCAGCGCCATGCCCCGCGTCCCGTCGAGCAGCCCCAGCAGACTCCCCGTCGTCGTGTCCACCGGGCCCACCACCACCGCGTGCGCGGGCGTCACCCCGAACTGCACGTACTGAAGATCCCGCCAGCCCCGCCGCAGCGCGGGCTTCACCATCGGATGCATACCGGCCCCCGTCCGTTCCCGAAATCCCCGAGTCGTCCCCCGGTTCGGATCGCGGAGTCAGCATGCCGCGGCCGGTCCACCGCCCGCCGATCGTCATCCACAGGCGGGCTCATTAGTCATTCAAATGGTGCAGGCTGTGGACGGATCGTGGACGGACCGTTCCGGAGGAGGACTTCACCGCGGCCACCGGGTAACGTCGGGGCGTGCCCGCGGACCCTCAGCACAGCCCCACCAGCGACACGCCCCGGCCCAGGGGCACGTCCGCCGTCGAGGTGCGCAGGAGCTCCCGGCGCCGCAGGACCGTCTCGGCCTACCGCGAGGGTGACAGGACCGTCGTGCTCATCCCCGCCAAGATGTCGGAGGCGGAGGAACGGCGCTGGGTGGACGTCATGCTCGACAAGCTCGCCGCGCAGGAGAGCAGACGCCTCCTGGGCGACTCCGAGCTGGCCGAGCGTGCCGAGCGGCTGTCCGGCCAGTACCTCGAAGGGAGGGCCCGGCCCGCGTCCGTCCGCTGGGTCACCAACCAGAACACGCGCTGGGGCTCCTGCACCCCCGCCGAGGGCAGCATCCGCCTGTCGCACCGCCTCCAGGGCATGCCGGAGTACGTCGTCGACTACGTGCTCCTCCACGAGCTGGCCCATCTGCTCGTCCCCGGGCACGGCCCGCGCTTCTGGCGGCTCCTGGAGCCGTACCCGCGTACGGAGCGGGCCCGCGGCTACCTGGAGGGCGTGGTCGCCGCCGACCGGCTGCCGCACCTTCCGGGTGCGTCCGCCGACTGACATTCGGCGATCCTGTACCGACTCCGTACCGACCCGGCCGCCGACGTGGTCGCTGTCGCACCCAGCCGTTAGCCTGGCGCGACGCACACCAATCCGGGATGGGGGACGGTCGTTACGCATGGCCAGGGAATTCCAACGGGGCCACAAGGCCCGGATCAGTGATCTGACCGCCGGGACGGATCTGTACGTGGGCGTGCAGATCGCGGGTCCCGGGCTGACCTTCGACATCAGCTGCTTCGGCCTCGACGCCGACGAACGGCTCTCGGACGACCGGTACTTCGTCTTCTTCAACCAGCCGAAGTCGCCGGAGGAGTCCGTCCAGCTCCTCGGCGCGCAGGCCGGCGACACCGAGTCGTTCCGCGTCACGCTCGACCGTGTCCCGCCGCAGATCCACAAACTCGCCTTCACCGCCACCATCGACGGCGCAGGACAGATGTCCCAGGTGGGCCCCGGCTACATCCGGATCGTGGCGGGCGGTGAGGAAGTCGCCCGTTACGCCTTCGACGGATCGGAGTTCACCACCGAGCGGGCCGTCATGCTCGGCGACTTCTACCGAAAGGACGTCTGGCGGTTCGCCGCCGTCGGCCAGGGGTTCGACGGCGGTCTCGACGCGCTGCTCAAGAACTTCGGCGGCGAGGTGCTCGAAGAGGAGCAGCAGGCCCCGGCGCCGCAGCAGCAGCCGCAGGCGGCGGCACCGGGCTTCGCGCCGCCTCCCGGCCCCGCCGCCCCGGCCCAGCCCGCACCGTCCTTCGGCGCACCCCAGGCCCCGGCCCAAGCACCGGCGCCCGCCCAGGCCCAGACCCCGGCTCCGGCCCCGGCACCCGCTCCTGCTCAAGCCCCGCTCACCGCGCCCGTGCCGCCGCAACAGCCGCTGCACGCAGCGCCCACGATGGCGGCTCCCATGGCCCCGCCCCCGCAGGCCCCCGCCCCCGCCCCGGCCCCGCAGGCCCCTGCCCCCGCGCCGGCCCCGCAGGCGCCCACGCCGTCCCCGTCCCCGTACGGACACCCGCAGCACCCGCAGCAGCCCGCCCCGTACGGCCACGTCCCCGGCCAGACGCCGCCGCACGGCGCGCCCGCCCCGTACGGGCAGCAGCCCGCCGGATACGGGCAGCCCGCCCCGGCTCCGTACGGCCAGCAGCCCCCCATGGGCATGCCGCCCGCCGGAACGCCGCCGCACGGCATGCCCCAGGGCGCGCCGCACGGCGTGCCTCAAGGCGCCCCGCAGGGCGCCGGCCTGGCCGCCGCGCTCCAGAAGTACCGCGAGACGCCCACCGGTCAGCGCTGGACCCCGCAGAACGCGCAGCTCATGCGGGTCGACCTGGCCATGGGGCAGACTCCTGTCCTCGCGCGCCAGGGCAGCATGGTCATGTACCAGGGCAAGGTCGACTTCAGCTACAAGGGCGCCGGCTTCGCCGGCCGTATCGTCGGCAACGCCACGGGCCAGGAGATGCAGCTCATGCGGTGCACCGGCCGCGGCCAGCTTTTTCTCGCCGAGAACGGCGCGCAGCTGCATCCGATCGAGCTCCAGGGCGACGGCATCTGCGTCTCCGCCGAGAACGTCCTCGCGTTCGACGAGTCGCTGCACCACGAGGTGCGCCGCATCGAGGGCCACGGCATCCCCGGCGGCGCGCTGTTCACGATGCTCTTCCAGGGCACCGGCACGGTCGTCGTGAAGACCCAGGGCGTCCCCGTGGTCCTGCCCGTCACACCGACCACCTTCGCGGACTGCAACGCGGTCGTCGCCTGGTCAGCGGCCTCCCAGGTGGTCCTCTCCACCCAGGTCCGGCTGCGCCGCAACGCCTACCCGGGCCACAGCGGGGAGACCGTGAACCTCCAGTTCCGGGGAGCGCCCGGGAACTTCATCGTCGTCCAGCCGTACGAGGTCTGAGGGAGCCCGGAGACCTATGAACCAGCAACTCGCGGGCTACGCCCCCACCCCCGTCGTGGCCCGGATGGAGAACCACGGCTCGGCGATGCTCAAGGTCGCCATGGCCACCGGCCAGGACCTGTTCGCGCGGACCGGTTCGGTCGTCGCGTACGAGGGCTTCGTCCAGTACGAGCCGAATCCGCCCGCCGTCCGCCAGATCGCCGCCTCCTGGGTCACCGGTGAGGGCGCCCCCCTCATGAAGTGCTCCGGCGACGGGCTGCTCTACCTCGCCGACTACGGGGCCGACGTCGTGGTCGTCAACCTCGACAACGACGCCCTGTCCGTCAACGGCACCAATGTGCTGGCGTTCGACGCGCACCTCCAGTGGGGCGTCGAACGGGTCAAGGGCATGGCCAAGTTCGCCGGGCAGGGCCTGTGGAACGTGCAGATCGCCGGCACCGGCTGGGTGGCGCTCACCTCGCGCGGCACGCCGATCGTCGTCGACTGCGGCCGGGGCGACGACGAGACGTACGTCGACCCCGACGCGCTCGTCGCCTGGTCGCCGTCCCTGAAGGTGAAGGGCAAGCGCAGCTTCAAAGCCGGCTCCCTGATCGGACGGGGCAGCGGCGAGGCCTATCAGATGGCCTTCTCGGGTCAGGGCATCGTCGTCGTGCAGCCGAGTGAGGACAGTACCGACCGCCTGCGGATCCGGCACTGAGGACCAGGGGGAGCGAGAACACACCATGCAGAGCCCGCTTTTCGGTTATACGGAACAGCAGAGCCAGGACCGGTACACGGTGCAGAACCCGCAGCTGCTGCGGGTCGCCCTCACCGGTCACGACGACGTCCTCGCCCGCAAGGGCGCCATGGTCGCCTACCAGGGGCTGATGGACTTCGACGGCGAGTACCAGACGCAGAGCCAGCGCCGGGCCCGCGCCCACACGGGCGAGGGGCTCGACCTCATGCGCTGCTCCGGGCAGGGCACGGTCTACCTGGCCAACCTGGCGCAGTACATCCATGTCGTGGACGTCGACCAGGAGGGGCTGACCGTGGACAGCTCCTATGTGCTGGCGCTCGACTCGGCCCTGCACACCGAGGTCATCGCGGTGGACAGCCAGTACGGGATCTCCGGCTCCGGCAAGTACCAGCTCAACATCTCGGGCCGGGGCAAGGTCGCCCTGATGACCTCGGGCCAGCCGCTGATGATGCAGGTCACGCCGGACAAGTACGTCAATGTCGACGCCGACGCGATCGTGGCCTGGTCGTCGTCGCTGCGCGTGCAGATGCAGGCCCAGACGCACGCGTCGAACATCCGGCGGCGCCGCGGCAACACCGGTGAGGGCTGGGAGCTGAACTTCCTCGGGCAGGGCTTCGCCCTGGTCCAGCCGAGTGAGGTCATGCCGCCGCAGAACGTGCAGATCGGGCAGGGTGTCGGCGCCCAGTTCGGCGTCGGCCAGCACGGCGCGCACGCCCAGAACCAGAACAACGCCTGGAACTGAACAAGTCTGGAACGGAACAGGTAAGGGGCGGCCCGCCATGGCGGGCCGCCCCTTACACATGGTGGTCAGAGACGCTCCAGCGTCCGCTCCAGCAGCCGGACCACCGAGTCGTCCGCCACCTTCGCGACCTCGTCGTACGCGAACCAGCGCAGGTCCAGCGACTCGTCGCTGATCGCCTCCACCGCGCCCGCCGGCGCCACGGCCGCGTACTGCACGTCCAGGTGCCACGCGCACGGCGTCGAGTGCCGGTCCAGGCGCGCGGGCCCGCCAGGCAGGAGCGTCAACCCGGGGATCCCGGACTCCTCCGTCGCCTCACGCAGCGCGGCCGCGGCCAGTGTGCGGTCCTCGGGCTCGCAGTGGCCGCCCATCTGCAGCCACATGCGCATCTTCTTGTGCAGGGTGAGCAGCACCTGCCCCCGCTCCGGGGCCACCACCAGCGCGCTGGCCGTCAGATGCCCCGCCGCGCAGGCCTTCCACATCGCGTTCTCGTACGTGGAGAGGTGGTCCAGATACGTCCGGCGCAGCTCTGCCTGGTCCTCGTACCCCTTCAGTACGAGGACGGCGTCGTCGTGGAGACTCACCTGCCGGACTCGCCCTCTCCGCCCTTGCCGCCCTCGCCGTCCTCGCCGTCCTCGCCGTCCTCGTCCGGCCGGCGGGCCGCCTCGCCGAGCATCTTGTCCAGCTCCGAGAAGTCCATGTGCTCCCGGTGCACGAAGCCGTCCGGGTCGTCCAGGTCGGATGCCGTCGGCAGCATGTCGGGGTGCTCCCACAGCGCGTCGCGCCCGTCCATGCCGCGCGCGTCGGTGAGGGACGCCCACAGCCGGGACGCGTCCCGCAGCCGCCGCGGCCGCAGCTCCAGGCCGATCAGCGTCGCGAAGGTCTGCTCGGCGGGACCGCCCGACGCGCGGCGCCGCCGCAGCGTCTCGCGCAGCGCGTCCGCGGACGTCAGCCGGGACCCGGCGGCGGCGTGGACCACCGCGTCGACCCAGCCCTCGACGAGTGCGAGCGCGGTCTCCAGACGGGCCAGGGCGGCCTTCTGCTCGGCCGTGTCCTCCGGCTGGAACATGCCCTGCTGGAGGGCCTCCTGCAGCTGCTCGGGGTTGGCCGGGTCGAGCTGGGAGACCGCGTCCTCCAGCTTGGACGTGTCGACCTTGATCCCGCGCGCGTAGCCCTCGACCGCGCCGAACAGGTGCGAGCGCAGCCACGGCACGTGCGCGAAGAGCCGCTGATGAGCGGCCTCCCGCAGCGCCAGGTACAGCCGCACCTCGTCCTGCGGAACGCTCAGGTCCTTGCCGAGCGCCGCCACGTTCAGCGGCAGCAGCGCGGCCTTCCCTGCCGGGCCCAGCGGCAGCCCGACGTCCGTCGAGCCGACCACCTCACCGGCCAGCACGCCCACGGCGTGCCCGATCTGCTGGCCGAACATGGCGCCGCCCATGGAGCGCATCATGCCGATCAGCGGGCCCGCCATGGCCTGCATCTCCTGCGGAAGCACCTCGCCCATGGCCATGCCGACGCGCTCGGCCACCGGGTCGACGAGCTGCTGCCACGCGGGCAGGGTCGCCTCGACCCACTCGGCGCGGCTCCACGCCACGGCGGTGTTCGCCCCGGACGGCAGCGACGTCACACCGTCCAGCCACAGGTCGGCCAGGCGCACCGCCTCCTCGACGGCGGTCCGCTCGGCGGCGCCCACGCTGGCGTCCTTCGTGCCGTCCGCGGTGCCCTGCGAGACCGTCTGGCGGGCGATCTGCTTGGCCATGTCCCAGTTCACCGGGCCGCCCTCGTAGCTCAGCATCTGGCCGAGCTGCTGGAAGGCCGCGCCCAGGTCGGCCGGGTTGAACGACCCGAACATCGCCGCGAACGGATTGTCCGCGCCGCCCGGGCCGCCACCGGGCAGACCACCGAACCCGAAGGGGTTCGCACCACCCTGGGGATCCTGGGGCTTCTTCTTGCCCTCGTCGCCGTCGTCCGGCTCCTCCGGCGGAAGGCCGAATCCGAATGGGGTGTCGCTCACGGGTTTCCTCGGCTCGTAGGGCCGCCGGCCTCGTGCCGACGGCGGTTGCCCGACATCACACCCAGCGTAGACATCCGGGCCGGTCTGGGGCTCGGTGCTCCACTGACGCATCGCCTGCGGCAGGATGGACGCCACCTGGTACGTACGCGTTGTCCGCGTACGTACTGAAGACAACCGCTGGAGACGCCTGGTGAGTTCCCCAGATCCGCAGGTTCGCGCAGCGCGAAACCGTTCGACCTCGTCCACCGGCACCGGCAGGGGCCCCGTCGTCGCGGTCACCGGAGCCGCGTCCGGCATCGGCGCCCTGCTGACCGGGCGCCTCGTCGCGTCCGACGAGATCAAGCAGGTCATCGCCATCGACGAGCGCCGCGGCGACGAGTCCGGCGCGCAGTGGCACATCCTCGACGTACGGGACCCGGCCATCGCCGACAAGCTGCGCGGCGCGGACGTCGTGGTCCACCTGGCGCTCGATCTCGACCTGGAGACCGACGCGGCCGCCCGTACGGCGTACAACGTACGGGGTACGCAGACCGTGCTGACCGCCGCGGCGGCCGCGGGCGTCCACCGGGTCGTCCTGTGCACCTCCGCCATGGTCTACGGGGCACTGCCCGACAACGACATCCCCCTCTCCGAGGACGCCGAGCTGCGCGCCACCGCGGAGGCGACCGGCGTCGGCGACCTCCTGGAGATCGAGCGCCTCGCCCGCCGCGCCCCGCGCGCGCACCCGGGCCTGAACATCACCGTCGTACGCCCCGCCGTCCTGGTCGGCGGCACGGACACGGCGCTGACCCGCTACTTCGAGTCGCCGCGGCTGCTCGTGGTGGCCGGGTCCCGCCCCGCCTGGCAGTTCTGCCACGTCGAGGACCTGGTCAGCGCCCTGGAGTACGCGGCGCTCGGCAAGGTCGACGGGGAGTTCGCGGTCGGCTGCGACGGCTGGCTGGAGCAGGAGGAGGTTGAGGAGCTCAGCGGCATCCGGCGCATGGAGCTGCCGTCCGCCGTGGCGCTCGGCGCGGCCACCCGGCTCCACCGGATCGGCCTCACGCCGTCACCGGCCGGTGACCTGGCGTACACGATGCACCCCTGGGTGGTGAGCGTCGGACGCCTCCACGACGCGGGCTGGCGCCCGCAGTGGACCAACGAGGAGGTGCTGGCCGCGCTCCTGGAGGAGGTCGCGGGCCGCCACACCGTCGCGGGCCGCCGCCTCGGCCGGAAGGACGCCACGGCCGCCGGTGCCGCCGGCGCCACGGTCGCCCTGCTCGGCACGGCCGCCCTGGTACGGCGCGCCCGCAGGCGCCGCGGCCTGTGAGCCGACCCCTGGGGGCGGTGCGGCTGTAGGAGGCTCCAACGCGCGCGTGTGTCCGCCGGTCGAACACGCAATACCGGGATGTCGGTCCCGTACGGCACGATGGGTGCCATGGCTCCCACGTACGACCACCCCGGTGAGCGCACGGCAGCGGACCCGATCCGTCTGCTGGCGATCCGCGACACGCCGCTCTCCCTCGACGAGGTCTTCCGTGCCGTAGGCGACGACGCGGCCGGAGGCACGGCGCTCTTCGTCGGCACCGTGCGCAACCACGACGGCGGCGCGGACGTGGACGCCCTCGGGTACTCCAGCCACCCCTCGGCCGAGGCGGAGCTGCGCCGCGTGGCCGAGAAGGTCGTCGCGGAGTTCCCCGTGCGGGCCCTGGCCGCCGTCCACCGGGTGGGCGACCTCGTCGTCGGGGATCTGGCCGTGGTCGTCGCCGTGTCGTGCCCGCACCGCGCGGAGGCCTTCGCGGCCTGCCGCAAGCTGATCGACGACCTGAAGCACGAGGTCCCGATCTGGAAGCACCAGCGCTTCTCGGACGGCACCGAGGAATGGGTCGGCGCCTGCTGAAGCCGCCTCGGCCGCGTCGCTGAAGCCGCCCTGCCCGCGCCGCCGCAGTCACCCCGGCCGTGCCGCCGCAGTCACCCCGGCCGTGCCGCTGAAGGCACCTCGGCCGCGCGCCGTCGGCTGCCGTCGGCGCCGCCCGTCACGCTTCGGCCACCCGTCACCCATGGCCGATTTGCGTAACCGCGTCCCCGGCATGAGCGTTGAGACGGCAAGTGGTTAATCTGCTGATCGGCCGGTTGTTTTCGATCTTGGGGACGGGAGGTCGCGATGGCAGTACTCGCCTGGCTGCTGATTCCACTGTTCGCTGCCGTCGGCGCCGCCATATGGGGAGGCTGGGCCTCGCGGAGCCGCACCACCGAGGACATAGCCGAGCTGGACGGCTACGCCCGGTTCCGCGACGCGATGGACAAGACGCACTCCAGCAGCGGCTCCGCCTGACCCACCGGACGCCCGGCGGCCGATGATCGTCTGATCACCCCGTACGGACGGCCCCGGGGGTGCACGGACAGGCCCGTCCCGTACTGTCGTTCCATGCCACGCCGCACCGCGACGATGCTCGCCTCCACCCTCGTCCTCATCGCGCTGCTCTGCGCGGGAGTGTTCATCCCGGTGCCGTACTCGGAAATGAGCCCCGGTCCCACGGTCAACACTCTGGGCGACCACGGCGGGGAGCCGGTGCTGCGGATCTCCGGCCAGAAGACGTACCCCACCTCGGGGCACCTCAACATGACGACGGTCCGCGTCACCGGCGCGGAGTACCGGATGAACCTCGTCGAGGCCATCGCCGGCTGGCTCTCCGACGACAGCGTCGTCGTCCCGCACAGCACCCTCTACCCGGACGGCAAGACCGAGGAGGAGTCGACGCAGGAGAACGCCGAGGAGTTCAGCCAGTCCCAGGAGAGCGCGCGCGTCGCGGCGCTGCGCGAGCTGAAGATCCCGGTGAAGTCCCGCGTGGTCGTGTCCTCCGTGCAGAAGGGAAGCCCCGCCGAGGGCAGGCTGCACGCCGGTGACGTGATCAAGGAGGTCGACGGCACGGCCGTGCGGGAGCCGCAGGACGTGGCGAGGGTCGTCACCAAGCGCAGCCCCGGCAGGCCGGTGGACTTCACGATCGTCCCCGCCAAGGAGGCGGCGGCCGCCGAGAAGGCCGGCCGTGAGCCGACCACCTCGCGGAAGGTCACCGTCACGACCAAGCGCGCGGACGACGGCGACCGGGCCATCGTCGGCATCTCCGCCGGCACGGACCACACGTTCCCGTTCGGCATCGACATCAAGCTGGACGACGTGGGCGGGCCCAGCGCGGGCCTGATGTTCGCGCTCGGCATCGTCGACAAGCTGACCCCCGGCCCGCTCACCGGCGGAAAGTTCGTCGCGGGCACCGGCACCATCGACGAATCGGGCAGGGTCGGCCCGATCGGCGGCATCGACATGAAGCTCGTCGGGGCCCGCGAGGCGGGCGCGACGTACTTCCTCACCCCGGCGGCGAACTGCCCCGCCGCGGCGTCGGACACCCCCGAGGGCCTGACCCTCATCAAGGTGGACACGATCCGGGACGCGGTGGAGTCGCTGAACAAGGTCCGTGAGGGCGACACGGACGCCCTCCCCAGCTGCTCGGCGAGCTGAGACCCGCCTCCACCGCGCCCCGGCCGTCAGCCCTCGAAGGTGGCGGCCAGCGCCTCGGCCAGGTTGGGCACCAGGTCGGCGCCGGTGAGGACCTCCGTCGGGGAGTCCTTGGCGCGCAGCCGGAGCGCCGATTCACGGGCACCGTCCCGCAGCACGGCGACGGTCATCCGGACCTCCTGGCGCTCCGGGTGCTCGGCGACCCACTTCGTCAGGGCGGCCTCGTCCAGGCCGTCGGGTACGGAGCCCTCGGCCGACGGCGGCAGCATGAGGCGCTCCACGGTCAGCGCGCAGCCCGCAACGGCGTCGGGCCAGGCGATCGTGCCGAGGAACTCGTCGAGGGGCTGCCCGGCCGGCAGCTCGTCCTGCTCGATCGGGGTCAGGGGCGCGGTGGCCTCGTCGGAGTCGAGCCCGAGCTGGGTGGCCAGCTCCGGCTCCTGGGCGCGCAGCCGCGCGGTGTCGACGAGGGCGAAGAGACGGGCCGGCTGGTCCCAGCCGAGGCCCGCCGCGTACTCGTCGATTTCGAGGACCGCGCGGGTGAGCGGGCTCGCTGCCATGGGACCGGCCGCGGGAGGCGGCTGATCGTTCGGAGAGTCCGGAGAGTTCGGAGAGGAGGGGGAAACGTTGGACATGGTCAATATCCTGCCTTCTCTCGACCCGGAGACGGGAACTAGGTAAAGCTTCAGTAAGTTGCATCAGTGGGGCCTACCATCGCTGGGCCTGCTGGCAACACATCGATCGCGAACTTCGAGGGGCGCACGTTGGCTTTCCAGATGCCGGACCGCGGCGGAGGCCCGACCGGGCCACGGATCAGAGTCGGCCGGCCGTCGCGGCGGGCCCGCACGCTACTCATGACGCTGGGAGTGCTGGCCGTCCTGGCCATGCTCTTCGTCATGTTCTCCGGGTTCTGGACGGACTGGCTCTGGTACCGGTCCGTTCAGTACTCGTCCGTCTTCACCACCACCCTGTGGACCAAGATCGGCATGTTCGCCGTCTTCGGTCTGCTGATGGCCCTGGCCGTCGGGCTGAACATCTGGCTCGCACACCGGCTGCGGCCCCCGCTGAGCGCCATGTCGCTCGAGCAGCAGAGCCTCGACCGCTACCGCATGGGTGTGGCCCCGTACAAGAAGTGGGTGCTCCTCGGCGTCGCCGCGCTCGTCGGCCTGATCGCCGGCGCCTCGGCGTCCGGCCAGTGGCGCACGTGGCTGATGTGGGTGAACGGCGTCTCCTTCGGTGAGAAGGACCCGCAGTTCAAGATGGACGTGGCGTTCTACGCCTTCGACCTGCCCTGGTACCGGTTCCTGCTCGGCTTCGGGTTCGCGGCGACCGTGCTGTCGCTGATCGCCGCCGCCCTCACGCACTACCTGTACGGCGGGCTGCGCATCACCAGCCCCGGCGCCCGTGCCACCGCGGCCGCCACGGGGCACCTGTCGGTGCTGCTCGGTGTCTTCGTGTCGCTCAAGGCCGTCGCGTACTGGCTCGACCGGTACGGCCTGGCGGTGAAGTCCAGCGACTTCAAGGCGGCGGGCAACTGGACGGGCCTGCGGTTCGTGGACGCCAACGCCTATCTGCCGGCGAAGACGATCCTGTTCTTCATCGCGGTCATCTGCGCCCTGCTGTTCTTCGCGACGCTGTGGCGCCGCACCTGGCAGCTCCCGGTCATCGGCTTCGGCCTGATGGTCCTGTCGGCCATCCTGATCGGCGGCCTCTACCCGGCCATCGTGCAGAAGTTCCAGGTCCAGCCGAACGAGCAGGCCAAGGAAGCGCCGTACATCAAGAAGAACATCGAGGCGACGCGCAAGGCGTACGACATCGCGGACACCAAGCCCGAGAACTACTCGGGCAAGGCCACGGTCTCGGCCAAGGACCAGCTCCGCAAGGACGCCGACACCGCCGCGAGCTACCGCCTGCTCGACCCGAACATCGTCTCGCCGACGTTCCAGCAGCTGGAGCAGAAGCGTAAGTACTACCAGTTCCCCGTGACGCTCGACGTCGACCGGTACGCGGGCAAGGACACCGTCATCGGTCTGCGTGAGCTCAACATCAAGGGCATCCCGAAGCGGAACTGGATCAACGACCACTTCACCTACACCCACGGCTACGGCGCGATCATGGGCGCGGGTACGGCCGTGGACGGCGCGGGTTCGCCGATCTTCACGGAGAACGGCCTGCCGACCAGCGGCCAGGCCGGGAAGTACGAGCAGCGGATCTACTACGGCGAGAAGACCGAGCAGTACTCGATCGTCGGCGGCCCGCACCAGGAGCTCGACTACGAGGCCAACGGCGAGAAGAAGACCCGCTTCCAGGGGAACAGCGGCGTCAGCCTCGGCAACCCCTTCAACCGGGCCGCCTACGCCGTCGCCTTCAGCGAGCCGCAGATCCTGTACTCGGGAGCCATCGGCGAGGGCTCGCGGATCCTGTACAACCGCACGCCCAAGGAGCGCGTCGAGGCGGTCGCCCCGTGGCTGACCATCGACGGCGACGCCTACCCGGCGGTCGTGGACGGCCGGATAAAGTGGATCGTCGACGCGTACACGACGACGAACGGCTACCCGTACGCGTCGCGGACGACGCTCGGGGACACCACCGCCGACTCGCTGACCGCGGGGAACCAGACGCGGACCGTCGTGGCCCAGCAGAACCAGGTCAACTACATCCGCAACTCGGTCAAGGCCACCGTCGACGCGTACGACGGCTCGGTGAAGCTCTACCAGTGGGACACCGAGGACCCCGTCCTCAAGACGTGGATGAAGGCGTTCCCCGACACGGTCGAGCCCAAGGACGCCATCTCGGACGAGCTCAAGGCGCACCTGCGCTACCCGCAGGACATGTTCAAGGTCCAGCGCGAGCTGCTGACCCGCTACCACGTCGAGAACGCCGCCCAGTTCTACAGCGGCAGTGACGCGTGGCAGGTCCCGGCCGACCCGACCAACAAGGACGGCAACGCGGTCCCGCCGTACTACCTGAGCATGAAGATGCCTGGTGACACGGCGCAGCGGTTCTCGCTGACGACGACGTTCACGCCCAACGGCCGCCCGAACCTGGGCGGGTTCATGGCCGTCGACGCCGACGCCACCAGCAAGGACTACGGCAAGATAAGGCTGCTGAGGGTCACATCCGAGGTGCCGGGCCCCGCCCAGGTGCAGAGCAAGCTCAACAGCTTGCCGGCGGTCGCCACGTTCGTCCGTGACATGAAGGGCGCCGACTCGGAGATCCAGTACGGCAATCTGCTGACCGTGCCGCTCGACGGCGGGTTCCTGTACGTCGAGCCGGTCTACGCCCAGGGCCGCAGCGCGCTGTACCCGCTGCTGAAGAAGGTGGCGGTGTCGTACGTCGACGCCAGCGCGAAGGAAGGCGACGCGGCCAGGGACGTCACGGTGTTCGAGAACACCCTCGGTGAGGCGCTCAACCAGGTGTTCGGCGTGGACGGGGAGACCCCGACGACGCCACCGCCGGCCAAGCCCGACCCGACGAAGCCGCCGGCCACCGGTGACGCGGCGCTGAACCAGGCCATCGCGGACGCCCAGAAGGCGTTCACCGAGGGCGAGGCGGCGCTGAAGAAGGGCGACTGGACGGCGTACGGCAAGGCGCAGGCCGACCTCGCCGAGGCGCTGCAGCGGGCCGCGGCCGCGGACGCCCAGCGCAGGGAGGCGGCCCAGCCGAGCGGCTGATCGAGCCCGCCCCGCGTCGTGATAGTGTGAACACACAACGGCGCGGGGTGGAGCAGCTCGGTAGCTCGCTGGGCTCATAACCCAGAGGTCGCAGGTTCAAATCCTGTCCCCGCTACTGAAGACCAGGGCCCGGATCCTTCAAGGATCCGGGCCCTGGTCATGCGTGCGGTCAGAAGCGGTCAGGTGTGCGGACCGGCCAAAGGCCGTGTCGGCGGGGGCACTTGGACGGTGACGTGTTTGACTTATCTCTCTGTGGGCATGTCGACAAAACGCTGAAGTGACCTCACAGGCTGCGGTATACCAAGGTGTACGCGGGTTGCAGGTGGTGCGACGATGGAATGTATGGGGGACAGGGCAACGCTGTTGGAGACAGGGCGGTTTGAGCGACAGCACGCCGAAGGTGCCGCGGAGGCGATCGACCACGCCGACGACGCGACCGACGGCACGGGGGGATGGAACGCCGCCGCGATGGACTCCGCGGAGGCCTTCGCCGACACCGTCGAGACCGAGGCACGGCACCGGCGCGCCGCCGAGGAGGGCGACACCGCGTCGATGAGCGTGCTGGGCGCCATGCTGCTGCGCCGCGGCGACCTCGACGGCGCCGAGCCCCATCTGCGTGCGGCCACCGCCGACGGTGACCGTGCCGCCGCCAACAACCTGGGCGTCCTCCTGCACCAGCGCGGCTACCCCGACGAGGCGGCCGGCTGGTGGCGGGTCGCCGCCGTCGCCGGCTCGGCGGCGGCCGCGCACGCGCTGGGCCGCCACCACCGGGAGCGCGGCGACGAACCGGCCGCCGAATACTGGCTGCGCCAGTCCGCCGAGCAGGGCCACGCCCTCGGCGCGTACGCACTCGCCGACCTCATGGAGCACCGCGGCGACGCCGGCGCCGAGCGGTGGCTGCGCGTCGCCGCCGAACAGGGCCACCGCGAGGCCGCGTACCGCCTCGCCCGCGCCCTCGAACGCCAGGCGGCGGAATCGGAGAGGCTCCACGACTGCCTCTCGGCCGAACTCCCGGGCCGGCGCCTCGACGCGCCCCCCGCCGGGCACGCCACGGGCCGTACGCCCGCCGGCGGACCCTCCGGCAGCCTGCCCTCCGGCGGCCGGGCGGAGGGCCACGGCCCCCGGAGGCCGGAGGACCGGGCCACGGCCCTGCCGGCCGAGAGCAGCGCCGCCGAGGACCTGGACGCGCACTGGTGGACCGAGGACCGGGCGTCGCATGACCCGGAGCGCCGGGACATGGGCCCCGCCCCCGGGGACCGGGCGCGGGCCGGTGCCGCAGGAAGCCCCGACCGGACCACGGGCCCCGGGGCGCAAGGGCGCGCTGGGCGCCTGGGCGCCGACGGCCGGGACGCCGACGCTGTCGCCGGGCTCGGTGGGGGCCACGGCTCGGGCGCCGGGCGCGCTGCCTGGGCCGGGGCCGAGGGGCGCGCTGGGCGCCCGGACGGCGGCGGCCGGGGCTTTGACGATGTCGCGGAGCCCGGTCGCGCCCAGGGCCTGGGTGCCGGGCGGGCCGCCGGGGGCGGGGCTGAGGGGCGCAGCAGTAGAGGCCAGAGCCAGAGCCAGACCCATGGCCGGGCCCAGGGCCGGGGCCACGGCACTGGCCCCGGTGCCGGGATCGGTGGGGTCGCCGGTGTGCGGGAGCTTCGGGACAGTGCTGAGCAGTGGTATCGGCAGGCCGCCGCGCGTGGGCATCGGCGGGCCGCCCTGCACCTCGGGGCGATCCTCGAGAAGCGCGGTGAGCTGAAGGAGGCCGGGCGCTGGTACCTGACCTCCGCCAAGGACGGGGAGCCCCGTGCCGCCTGCGCGCTCGGGTTCCTGCTGCGGGACGCCGGTGACGAGGACAGCGCGGCCGTCTGGTGGCTGCGCGCCGCGCAGGACGGCGACGGCAACGCCGCCAACGCCCTCGGCGCCCTGCACGCGGCACGCGGCGAGTACCAGACCGCCGAGCGCTGGTACCGCGCCGCCACCGACGCCGGCGACGTGAACGGCGCGTACAACCTGGGCCTCCTGTTCGCCGCCCAGGCCCGTACCGCCCAGGCCGAGCAGTGGTACCGCCGCGCCGCCTACGCCGGGCACCGCGAGGCCGCCAACGCCCTGGCGATCCTGCTGCTCCAGGCCGGCGACCCGCACGGCGCCGAGCCCTGGTTCTCCAAGGCCGCCGAGGCCGGCAGCGTCGACGCCGCGTTCAACCTCGGCATCCTGTACGCGGGCCGCGACGACGACCGCACCGCCCTGCGCTGGTACGAGCGGGCCGCCGCCGCGGGCCACACCGAGGCCGCCCTCCAGGTCGGCATCGCCAGGCTCCGCGACGGCGACGAGCAGGAGGCCGAGCGGCATCTGCGCGTCGCCGCGGGCAGCGGCAGCGCCGAGGCCGCGTTCCGGCTCGCCACCGTCCTCGACGCACGCCAGCCCCCGCCAGGGCCGCCCGCCCTCGGCCGGCCGCAGGCCCCCAAGACCGAGTGCGAGGAGTGGTACGAGCGGGCCGCCGAGCAGGGGCACCGCCGCGCCCAGGTGCGGGTCGGCATGCTGGCCGCGTCGCGCGGCGACGTCACCGAGGCCGCGCGCTGGTACCGCGAGGCCGCCGAGGCGGGCAGCCGCAACGGCGCCTTCAACCTCGGACTGCTCCTCGCCCGCGACGGCAACGAACGCGAGGCCGCCCTCTGGTGGACCCGCGCCGCCCGGGCCGGCCACGGCCGTGCCGCGCTGCGCCTCGCGCTGCTCGCCGCCCGCAGGGGCGAGCTGGCCGAGGGCCGCCGCTGGTGCACCCGCGCCGTGGAGCTCGGCCCGGCCGAGGTCGCCGAGCGCGCGGCGCGGCTCAGCGAGGCCCTGCACCAGGAGCTCACGGCGTGACCCCGCACGGCGGCGCGATACGGATTTGCGCTGGTCCACGGCGTGCCGTAAGGTTGTGTTCACCGACGCGGGGTGGAGCAGCTCGGTAGCTCGCTGGGCTCATAACCCAGAGGTCGCAGGTTCAAATCCTGTCCCCGCTACTGAACGGCCGAAGGCCCGGATCCCAAGGGATCCGGGCCTTCGGCGTTTCCCGTACCACCGGGACCTCCGCACCGACCACCGGGACCTCCGCACCGCCCACGGGGCCTCCGCACCGCCCACGACAGACCGAACCCCCGGTGCGCCGAGCGGCACCGGGGGCTCACGTGCGGTGGATCAGGCGCTCGCGCAGTTCGGGCAGACGCCGCGGTACGTGACCTCCACGTCCGAGATCGTGAAGCCGAAGCGCTCCGTGTCCGGCAGGTCCGCCAGCGGGTCGCCCTTCGGGTGCACGTCACGGATCGCGCCGCAGCGCGCGCACACCAGGTGCTGGTGCGGGCGGTGGGCGTTCGGGTCGTACCGCTTGGCGCGGCGGTCCGTCGACACCTCGAGGATCTCGCCGAGGCTCACCAGCTCGCCCAGCGTGTTGTACACGGTCGCGCGGGAGATCTCCGGCAGTCGCTCGGCCGCGCGGGCGTGGACCTCGTCGGCGGTCAGATGCACGTGATCCCCGTCGAGGACCTCGGCCACGACACGCCGCTGTGCGGTCATCCGCCAGCCCCGGCCGCGCAGGCGTTCCAACAGGTCACTCATGCGGCCAGCCTAACAGGGAGGGGCTCAGTCCCGAACAGGTGTGTCTTTGGAAGTGGGCTTGACTTAGACAAAGTCCATTGTAGGATCAGTTACGGCTTTGGCCACGGGACAGGATTGTTGCAGCAGGAGGCGCACGTGACGCAGGGACCGCTCACCACGGAGGCCGGCGCGCCGGTCGCCGACAACCAGAACAGCGAGACCGCGGGCCCGGGCGGGCCGGTCCTCGTGCAGGACCAGCTCCTGCTGGAGAAGCTCGCCCACTTCAACCGGGAGCGCATCCCGGAGCGAGTCGTCCACGCGCGGGGCGCCGGCGCGTACGGCACGTTCACGGTGACCGCCGACGTCACGCCGTACACGCGCGCGAAGTTCCTCTCGGAGATCGGCAAGCGGACCGAGACCTTCCTGCGCTTCTCCACCGTGGCGGGCAGCCTCGGCGCGGCGGACGCGGTGCGCGACCCGCGCGGCTGGGCGCTGAAGTTCTACACCGAAGAGGGCAACTACGATCTCGTCGGCAACAACACCCCGGTCTTCTTCATCCGCGACGCCATCAAGTTCCCCGACTTCATCCACACCCAGAAGCGCGACCCGTACACCGGCTCGCAGGAGGCGGACAACGTCTGGGACTTCTGGGGCCTCAGCCCGGAGAGCACCCACCAGGTGACCTGGCTGTTCGGCGACCGCGGCATCCCCGCGAGCTACCGCCACATGAACGGCTACGGCTCGCACACCTACCAGTGGAACAACGAGGCCGGCGAGGTCTTCTGGGTCAAGTACCACTTCAAGACCGACCAGGGCATCAAGAACCTCACTCAGGACGAGGCCGACAGGCTCGCCGGCGAGGACCCGGACTCGCACCAGCGCGACCTGCGCGAGGCCATCGAGCGCGGCGACTTCCCGACCTGGACCGTGCAGGTGCAGATCATGCCGGCGGCGGACGCGGCGACGTACCGCTTCAACCCGTTCGACCTCACCAAGGTGTGGCCGCACGAGGACTACCCGCCCGTCGAGATCGGCAAGCTGGAGCTCAACCGCAACCCGGAGAACATCTTCGCCGAGGTCGAGCAGTCGGTCTTCAGCCCCGCCCACTTCGTGCCGGGCATCGGTCCGTCGCCCGACAAGATGCTCCAGGGCCGCCTCTTCGCGTACGGCGACGCCCACCGCTACCGCGTCGGCATCAACGCCGACCATCTGCCGGTGAACCGCCCGCACGCCACCGAGGCGCGCACCAACAGCCGCGACGGCTTCCTGTACGACGGCCGCCACAAGGGCGCCAAGAACTACGAGCCGAACAGCTTCGGCGGCCCGCACCAGATCGACCGGCCGCTGTGGCAGCCGTTCGACGGCTTCACGGCCGGCACCGGCAACCACCCGACGCCCGTGCACGCCGAGGACGACGACTTCGTCCAGGCGGGCAACCTCTACCGGCTGATGTCGGAGGACGAGAAGGGCCGTCTGATCGAGAACCTGGCGGGCTTCATCGCCAAGGTGTCGCGCGACGACATCGCCGAGCGCGCGATCGACAACTTCCGTCAGGCCGACGGAGACTTCGGCAAGCGGCTGGAGGCCGCGGTCCAGGCCCTGCGTGGCTGAAAGCACTGGATCGCTTGTCGTAGGTGGAGGGCCGGCTCCTTTCGCGGGGGCCGGCCCTTCGGCATGCGCCCGTACTCAACCGGCCGCCGAGGCGGACGAGGCGGCCGCGACCGCCGCGCGGCGGCGGGCCGGGGCCCAGCAGCGCAGGATGTCGCGTACGGAGACGACCCCGACCGGGCCGTGTCCGTCGAGGACGATCAGATGCCGGAAGCCGCCGTGGGTCATGGCCTCCGCGGCCTCCTCCAGCGTCCAGCCCGGCGCCGCGAACACGACGTCGGTGGTGGTGTGCGCGCCGGCGGTCTCCAGGTCCGGGTTCTGCCCGGCGCCGACGGAGTTGAGGATGTCGCGCTCGGTGAGGATCCCGAGATGGTTGCTGTCGTGGTCGAGGACGACGGCCGCGCCGACGCGGCGCGCCGACATGAGGGTGGCGGCCTGGCGGAGTGTGTGGGCGGGACCGATGGTCAGGACCAGCGTGCTCATGGCGTCACGGACGAGCATGAAAGAGAGCCACCTCCTTGGTGAATCCTTCAACGAGAAGGGATTCACAAGCGCACAAGCGGGGGGACTCTCAGAGTGACAGGGCTCACAGGACCCGACAAGGGGGCGCGCGCCTCAGCGGCGGGGGCGTACGTCCGGCACCTCGGCGGCGGGGGCGTACGTCCGGTACCCCACCGGCGGGGCGTACGTCAGGGCTTCGCCGACAGGTACGCCAGCAGCTCCTCGTGCAGCAGCCCGTTCGAGGCGGCCGCGTTGCCGCTGTGCGGGCCCGGGCGGCCGTCGAGGCCGGTGAAGGTGCCGCCCGCCTCCTGCACCACGATCGCGGTCGCCGCCATGTCCCACAGCGACAGCTCCGGCTCCGCGCAGATGTCCACGGCCCCCTCCGCGACCATCATGTACGGCCAGAAGTCGCCGTACGCGCGCGTACGCCAGCAGGCCCGCGTCAGGTCCAGGAACCCGTCCAGGCGGCCCCGCTCCTCCCAGCCGCTCAGCGACGAGTACGCGAACGACGCGTCCGCCAGCTTCGCCACCTTCGACACCTGGATGCGCGACGCCGACGTGAGGCTGCGGCCCGTGTACGCGCCGAGGCCCTTCGCCGCCCACCAGCGGCGGCCGAGCGCCGGCGCCGACACGACGCCGACGACCGGCTCGTAACCGCCCTCGCCCGCCTCCATCAGCGCGATCAGCGTCGCCCACACGGGGACGCCCCGCACGTAGTTCTTGGTGCCGTCGATCGGGTCGATCACCCAGCGGCGCGGGCCGGTGCCCTCGACGCCGTACTCCTCGCCGAGTACCGCGTCCCGCGGGCGCGCCCGCGCGAGGTGGCCGCGGATCAGTTCCTCGGCGTGCCGGTCGGCCTCGCTCACCGGGGTCATGTCCGGCTTCGTCTCGACCTTGAGGTCGAGGGCCTTGAACCGGTCCATGGTGGCGGCGTCGGCGGCGTCCGCGAGGACGTGGGCGAGACGCAGGTCGTCGTGGTAGTCGGCCATGGGCCCGACTCTATCCCGAGCCCCGTCAGGGCTCTTGACAGTGTGCGGGGCCGCCCTGACGCTGACCGGGCCGGACACGCGCCTGCCCCGGGAGGCCGCCGATGCCCACCGTACGGGAAGCCCTGCTCGACGCCGCGTACGAGGCCGTCCTGGAGCGGCCGTGGGCGACGGTGCGGATGGTGGACGTGGCGGCCGCCGCGCGCGTGTCGCGGCAGACGCTCTACAACGAGTTCGGCAGCAAGGACGGCCTGGCCCGCGCCCTGCTGCGGCGCGAGGCCCAGGCGTGCGTGGACGGCATCGACGAGATCGCGGTACGGGCGGCGCGGGCGGGCGCCGAAGCGGAAGGGTTCGTGCTGCTCGCGGACTGGCTCGTCGCCCGGGCCGCCGCCCGCCCCCTGCTGCGCGCCCTGCTCACCGGGTGCCAGGACCCCCGGCTCCCGGCGCCACGCCACG
>NZ_JABWDV010000439.1 GCF_013362995.1 Streptomyces sp. TRM64462
GTCAGAAGGCGTCGGTGGGGACGTAGGTGCCCCAGACGTCGCGGAGGGCGTTGCAGACTTCGCCGACGGTGGCGCGGGCTTTGAGGGCGTCTTTCATGGGGTAGAGGACGTTGTCGGTGCCTTCGGCGGCCTTCTTCAGCTCGGCCAGGGCGGCGTCGACCGCCTGCTGGTCGCGTTCGGCGCGGAGCCTGGCCAGGCGGGCGGCCTGCTGGGCCTCGATGGCCGGGTCGACGCGCAGGGGCTCGTAGGGCTCTTCCTCATCGAGCTGGAAACGGTTCACACCGACCACGACACGTTCGCCGGAGTCGGTCTCCTGGGCGATGCGGTAGGCGGAACGCTCGATCTCGTTCTTCTGGAAACCGTGCTCGATCGCGCTGACCGCGCCGCCCAGGTCCTCGACCTTCCCCATCAGCTCCAGAGCCGCCGCCTCCACGTCATCGGTCATCTTCTCGATCACATAGCTGCCGGCGAACGGATCGACCGTCGCCGTCACATCCGTCTCATACGCCAGCACCTGCTGCGTCCGCAACGCCAGACGCGCCGACTTGTCCGTCGGCAGCGCGATCGCCTCGTCGAACGAGTTCGTGTGCAGCGACTGCGTCCCGCCCAGCACCGCGCCCAGCCCCTGCACCGCCACCCGCACCAGATTCACCTCCGGCTGCTGCGCCGTCAGCTGCACCCCGGCCGTCTGCGTATGGAAACGCAGCATCCACGACTTCGGGTTCTTCGCCCCGAACTCCTCCCGCATCACCCGCGCCCAGATCCGGCGCGCAGCCCGGAACTTCGCCACCTCCTCCAGGAACGTCGTGCGCGCCACGAAGAAGAACGACAACCGCGGAGCGAAGTCGTCCACGTCCATCCCCGCCGCGACCGCCGTGCGCACGTACTCGATCCCGTCCGCGAGCGTGAACGCGATCTCCTGCGCCGGCGACGCACCCGCCTCCGCCATGTGATAGCCCGAGATCGAGATCGTGTTCCACTTCGGGATCTCCGCCCGGCAGTACTGGAAGATGTCCGCGATCAGACGCAGCGACGGCTTCGGCGGAAAAATATACGTACCCCGCGCGATGTACTCCTTCAGCACATCGTTCTGGATCGTCCCCGTCAGCTTCTCCGCGCTGACCCCCTGCTCCTCCGCCACCAGCTGATACAACAGCAGCAGCAACGCCGCGGGAGCGTTGATCGTCATCGACGTCGACACCCGGTCCAGCGGAATCCCGTCGAACAGCACCCGCATGTCATCGACCGAGTCGATCGCCACCCCCACCTTGCCCACCTCACCATGAGCAATCGGCGCGTCCGAGTCATGCCCCATCTGCGTCGGCAGATCGAACGCCACCGACAACCCCATCGTCCCGTTCGCGATCAACTGCTTGTAACGGGCATTCGACTCCACCGCCGTCCCGAACCCCGCATACTGCCGCATCGTCCACGGACGCCCCGTGTACATCGACCGATACACACCCCGCGTGAACGGATACCCACCCGGCTCGCCCAGCTTCACCGCCGGGTCCCACCCAGCCAGGGCATCCGGCCCGTACACCGGCTCAATGGGCAGTCCCGACTCGGATGACCTCACGTTCTCAGCCATGCTCAGCCATGACCCCTCTGTCTCGGTCGTCTTGCGTCCGTCGTGTCGCTGTCCCGTGCGCGCCTGACCGGACGTTAGTGCGCCGTCGTGCGCCGGTGAGCCCCCTAACACACCCCTGCCTTTCGGCCAGATACATGACCAGGCCATACACCCTCGCAAAGAAAACCGGTAAGTTGGTTTTGTTACGTCGATGACATTCGAGCCACAACATCGGGACTTCGATGACTAAGCAGCAGGTGCGAGCCGTGCGCACACGCGCGGCGCTGATCCGGTCCGCGGCGGAGGCGTTCCAGCGGCGGGGGTACGGCGACGCGACGGTCGCCGAGATCGCGGCGGGGGCCGGTGTCAGCACCGGTGCCCTCCACTTCCACTTCGACAACAAGGGAGTCGTCGCCCGGGCCGTCGTCGAGACGGCCGGCGAGAGCCTCCGCGACGCCGTGCGCCGGCTCCGGGAGCGGCGGGTGCCAGCGCTCCAGGTGCTGGTGGACATGACGCACGCGTTCGCCGTGCTGTTCCGGGATGACGTGGTGGTGCGGGCCGGGTTCCGGCTCAGCGGCGACCACGAGGCGCTCAACGAGGGCCCGCCGCTGCGCGAGGAGTGGCACACGTGCGTCGAGGCGCTGTGCCGCCGGGCGGCCGCGGGCGACGAGCTCGCCGAGGGCGTCACGTACCGGACCGCCGCGCGGTTCGTCGCCTCCTCGACGGCCGGGGTCGAACTCCTCGGCCGCGAGAACGAGGAGTGGCTGACGCCCGCCGGGCTCACCGACTTCTGGCGCCTCGCGCTGCCCGCGCTCGCCCGCCCCGGCGCGGAGAAGGAGCTGAGGCCCGACGGGGACGCTGAAGTCCTGCCTGTGGGAGAGGGGTTGGGGGCACCTGCTCATTGACAAACCAACGATGCGGTTTGTTATTGTCCTCCCGTACCTGAGGAGCACGTGACTGCTCGTCCACCAGCGGGAGCCCTTCATGGAATCGCGTCAGTGTCCCTTCGCCACGTCGGCGGCCCACTCCGTCCCGGTCCTTCCGGTCGTCATCGACCCGGCCGGCACGGACATCCAGGGCGAGGCGGACCGCCTGCGCGAGCGCGGTCCCGCCGTCCCGGTCGTCCTGCCCGGCGGCGTGCGGGCCTGGGCGGTCGCCGGAGCGGCCGCCGCGAAGCGGGTCATGGCGGACCCCCGGGTCTCCAAGGACCCCGTACGGCACTGGCCCGCCTGGACCAGCGGCGAGGTCCCGGCCGACTGGCCGCTCGCCATGTGGGTGTCCATCCGCAGCATGTTCACGGCGTACGGCGCCGACCACACCCGGCTGCGCAAGCTCGTCGCGGGCGCGTTCACGATGCGCCGTACGACCGACCTGCGCCCCGCCGTCGAGCGCGTCGCCGAGGAACTCCTCGACCGGATCCAGGCCGACCACGGCCCCGACCGCCCCTTCGACCTGCGCCGCGCCTACGCCGGGCCGCTGCCCGCCCGCGTGGTCTGCGAACTGTTCGGCGTCCCCGACGACATGCGCGACGACCTGTGCGAGGTCTTCGACCGGCTCTTCGACACCGCGTCCGACGCCGCCGCCGTCCAGGACGCGGCCGGCCGCCTCTACGCCATGCTCACGCGGCTCGTCGCGGCCAAGCGCGCCACGCCGGGCGACGACCTCACCAGCGGCCTCCTCGACGCGCAGCGCGCGGCCGCACAGGAGGAGGGCGCCGTCCCGCTGGCCGAACAGGAGCTCCTGGACACCCTCGTCCACCTGCTCTCGGCCGGCTACGAGACCACCGTCAACCTGCTCGACCACGCCGTCCACGCCCTGCTCACCCACCCCGGCCAGCTCGAACTGATCCGCACCGGACGCGCCGAGTGGGCCGACGCGGTCGAGGAGACGCTCCGCTGGCAGCCGTCGGCGGCCAACTACATGCTCCGGTACGCGGTCGAGGACATCGACCTCGACGGAGTCGTCGTCCCGAAGGGCGACGCGATCCTCGTCAGCGCGGCGGGCGCAGGACGCGACCCGGAGGTGCACGGCCCGGACGCCGACCGGTTCGACATCACCCGCCCCACCCGGGCCCGGCACGTGTCCTTCGGGCACGGCGCCCACCACTGCCTGGGCGCCCCGCTGGCCCGTATGGAGGCGGCCATCGGACTGGAGGCGCTGTTCCGCCGCTTCCCGCGGCTCGCGCTCGCCGTACCGTCGGAGGAGCTGCGCCCGCTGTCGTCGTTCATCTCCAACGGGCACCGCGAACTGCCCCTGCTGCCCGGGCGCGCCGCCGGGACGACCGACGCGGCGACCGACGCCGCGGCCGCCGCGGAGGCGGACGGCCCCGTGGCCCGTATCCCCGCGCAGGCCGCCCCGGTCTGCCCCTACAGCGGTGCGGCCCGCCGGCCGCTGGCCGCG
>NZ_JABWDV010000440.1 GCF_013362995.1 Streptomyces sp. TRM64462
GAGTCGGGACTGCCCATTGAGCCGGTGTACGGGCCGGATGCCCTGGCTGGGTGGGACCCGGCGGTGAAGCTGGGCGAGCCGGGTGGGTATCCGTTCACGCGGGGTGTGTATCGGTCGATGTACACGGGGCGTCCGTGGACGATGCGGCAGTATGCGGGGTTCGGGACGGCGGTGGAGTCGAATGCCCGTTACAAGCAGTTGATCGCGAACGGGACGATGGGGTTGTCGGTGGCGTTCGATCTGCCGACGCAGATGGGGCATGACTCGGACGCGCCGATTGCTCATGGTGAGGTGGGCAAGGTGGGGGTGGCGATCGACTCGGTCGATGACATGCGGGTGCTGTTCGACGGGATTCCGCTGGACCGGGTGTCGACGTCGATGACGATCAACGCTCCCGCGGCGTTGCTGCTGCTGTTGTATCAGCTGGTGGCGGAGGAGCAGGGGGTCAGCGCGGAGAAGCTGACGGGGACGATCCAGAACGATGTGCTGAAGGAGTACATCGCGCGGGGTACGTATATTTTTCCGCCGAAGCCGTCGCTGCGTCTGATCGCGGACATCTTCCAGTACTGCCGGGCGGAGATCCCGAAGTGGAACACGATCTCGATCTCGGGCTATCACATGGCGGAGGCGGGTGCGTCGCCGGCGCAGGAGATCGCGTTCACGCTCGCGGACGGGATCGAGTACGTGCGCACGGCGGTCGCGGCGGGGATGGACGTGGACGACTTCGCTCCGCGGTTGTCGTTCTTCTTCGTGGCGCGCACGACGTTCCTGGAGGAGGTGGCGAAGTTCCGGGCTGCGCGCCGGATCTGGGCGCGGGTGATGCGGGAGGAGTTCGGGGCGAAGAACCCGAAGTCGTGGATGCTGCGTTTCCATACGCAGACGGCCGGGGTGCAGCTGACGGCGCAGCAGCCGGAGGTGAATCTGGTGCGGGTGGCGGTGCAGGGGCTGGGCGCGGTGCTGGGCGGGACGCAGTCGCTGCACACGAACTCGTTCGACGAGGCGATCGCGCTGCCGACGGACAAGTCGGCGCGTCTGGCGTTGCGGACGCAGCAGGTGCTGGCGTATGAGACGGATGTGACGGCGACGGTCGATCCGTTCGCCGGCAGCTATGTGATCGAGAAGATGACCGATGACGTGGAGGCGGCGGCTCTGGAGCTGATGGGGAAGGTCGAGGACCTGGGCGGCGCGGTCAGCGCGATCGAGCACGGTTTCCAGAAGAACGAGATCGAGCGTTCCGCCTACCGCATCGCCCAGGAGACCGACTCCGGCGAACGTGTCGTGGTCGGTGTGAACCGTTTCCAGCTCGATGAGGAAGAGCCCTACGAGCCCCTGCGCGTCGACCCGGCCATCGAGGCCCAGCAGGCCGCCCGCCTGGCCAGGCTCCGCGCCGAACGCGACCAGCAGGCGGTCGACGCCGCCCTGGCCGAGCTGAAGAAGGCCGCCGAAGGCACCGACAACGTCCTCTACCCCATGAAAGACGCCCTCAAAGCCCGCGCCACCGTCGGCGAAGTCTGCAACGCCCTCCGCGACGTCTGGGGCACCTACGTCCCCACCGACGCCTTCTGACCGACCGACGGACCCGACCCAGGAGCAGGTACCCATGCCCACCCACTCCCCCGGCCTCCGCATCGTCGTGGCCAAGCCCGGCCTCGACGGCCACGACCGCGGCGCGAAGGTCATCGCCCGCGCACTGCGCGACTCGGGCGCCGAAGTGATCTACACCGGCCTCCACCAGACGGCACGCCAGATCGTGGACACCGCCCTCCAGGAGGACGCCGACGGAATCGGACTCTCCGTCCTGTCGGGCGCCCATATGACGCTGTTCGCCGAGGTGATGAACCTCCTGAAGGAGGAGGAAGCGGAGGACATCACGGTCTTCGGCGGCGGCATCATCCCCGCCGCCGACATCCCGCCACTCCTCGACCTGGGCGTGGCCGCGCTCTTCACCCCCGGCACGCCGACCAAGGAGATCACCGACTGGGTGCACGAGCACATCAGAAGGTGAGCCCGGCGCCCCGGAAGACGTACAGGCACATCGTGTAGCGGTAGCCGGACTGGATCTTGGCGCCGTCCGTGTACGAGCGTACGAAGCCCGCCGTGGCGGCCGTGCGGGCGTGCTTGTAGAGGAAGTGGTACTCGCCGGGCGGCAGCCGCAGGGTGGTTGTCGGGTACGACCTGGACGGGCTCTTGCAGGCGCTCGTCCGCCCGGCGGCGCGGCTGGCGTACGTCGAACAGCCCGCGCACGCCTTGATGGAGGCCGTGCCGGTGACCGGGCCCGTGTAGAGGATGTCGACCGCGCCCGGGCCGTCGTTCGTGACGACCAGGGTGAGCCGCGTGCCGCTCGGGACCGTGACCGGCGGCAGGGACCGGCCGGCGGCGGGCCGCTTCGCGGCGATCTCCGCGGCAACGGCGATCTGCCGGGCCCGCGCGGCGTTCGCGCTGCTCGGGTAGCGCTCGGCGTACCGGGTCATGCTGCGCTTCGCCGAGCTGAACTTGCGGTCCTTGAACTGGTCGAGCCCGCACGCGTACAGGCCCTTCCGCACGGCGCCCTCCGCGTCGGTGCGCAGCGCGCGTGCCGTGGCGTCCGGGAGGCCGGCGACGGTGGTGCGGATGCGGGACAGCTCGTCCGACACGGGGCACGGCGACGCGCCCGACAGCGCGGCGGACCGCGTCCTGATGCGCTCGCGCACCGCGGGCTCGACCTGGCGGGCGTGCTCGGAGCGCGGGAACGTCGTCAGCAGGTCCTTCAGGTGCGCCCCTGCCTCCCGCGTGGCCGTCGCGCGGCCGAGGCCCGCCATGCCGCACTCACGCCACGCGTGCGCCAGCGGCTCGTCCGGCCGGGACACCAGGTCGCCGAGGAGGCGGCGGTCGACGGTGTCGGGCACCGCGCGCAGATGCCGGAGCGGGGCGATCGCGTCGCAGTACTCGCCCTCCTTGTACGGGGCCGACACCGCCTCGTAGTAGGCGTCGAGGCGGTCGGGGACCAGCTTCGCGGCGCGTGAACCGGCGTGCTCGGTGCCCAGCTCGGCGTAGCCGCGCAGGGCGCGGAGGTAGGTGTGCTCGGCCGCGTCGAAGTCGCGGTCGTCGGCCTGCGCCACCAGCGCGTCGAGCGACGCCAGCCGGGCCAGCAGCTCCTGCTGCCGCGCCTCCTCCCTGGCCCCGCCGTACGCGAACGCCCCCGCGGCGGGCACCGCGAGCAGCACGAACGCGGCGACCAGCGCCACCCAGCGCGCCCTCGCCGCCGGCACCGCCAAGCGGGTACGCAGGCCCCGCCGCGCCCCGTCGACCGCGACGGCCAGGAGAAACAGCCCGTACGCGACGAGCACGGCCTGAGGGACACCGTCGGGCTCGGCGGGCAGGGCGGCGAACAGCAGCCCGCCGGTGGCGAGCCAGCACACGGCCGCCGACCACCAGTGCCGCAGCACGGCGTACCCGAGCCCCAGGCAGGACAGGTTCAACAGCCCTGCGGCGACGGCCCGCAGCGGGTCCCGCTCACCGACCGTGGGCGCCCGCCTCGGCATGGGCGGCGGCACGGAACCGTACCCCCAGGGCCCGCCATACGCCCCGGGGCCCCCGGGCGCGCCTGGCCCACCGGGTCCTCC
>NZ_JABWDV010000441.1 GCF_013362995.1 Streptomyces sp. TRM64462
CAGCGACCCGGTGCCCGCCGCGTCCGCCCCCGTGTCGCCGCACCCCGACGCCACCGCGGACGGCCACCCGAGCGCCCCGCCGCACGGCGACGGCCCGGTCACCGACCCCACGCGCCCGGGCACCCTGCCGCCGCTCACGTCGCCGCTGCCGTCGCACGGCCGGGACGGCGCGGGCACCGGCGAGGACTCCGCGAACCCGTCTGACAACGATGGCGGTTCGGGCGGTGGAGCGAAGGACGGCGGCAAGGACCGGGACGCGGTCCCGTCACCGGTGGTCACCTGGTCCGAGCGGACCACGCAGGCGTGCCGCGACTTCCGGGACGGCCGCCTCGACAGCGTGCGCCGGCAGCAGCTGGAGGCGGCGGCCCGTACGAGCGGCGGCGTCCAGCGGTTCTGCGACCAGGTGCTGTCGGGCCGCCGGCCGGGCGGCTCGGCCGGTACGGGCGGCACCACGCCCGGCACCGGCGGTACGGAAGCGGGCACGGGTACCGGTACCGGTACCGGCACCGGTTCGGGCGCGGGCGGCCCCGGTACCGGCAGCGGCGACCGCGACGCCGACGGCGACAGCGACGGGGGCCGCGGCACGGGCAACGCCGGCGGCAAGACGTCCGGCGGCGAGGCGTCGTCCGGCGGCAAGGCGGGTCAGGCGGGCCAGGCGGCGTCCGGCGACAAGGCGGCATCCGGAGCGGCATCCGGAGGCAAGACCTCCGGTGGTAGCCGTCCGTAAGGCTCTGACCTGCGCTTTCCCGGTCGTTCGTCAGAGGTGTGACACTTTTCGACCGCGTGACGCAGTACTGAGTGAGCCGACTGGTCATCGGCGGCGCAAGGAGCCGGGGTTCCCCCCGTACCTACGGCTCAGCGCATTTGGCGCGGGCGGGACACGTTCCCCCGGTCCCGCCCGCGCCCATCTCTCACCAGTGGACGACTCTCACCAGTGGACGACGACCTTGTCGCCGGCCTTCACCTCGTCGAACATCTTCGCCAGCCGCTCCTTGTCCCGGACGTTGACGCAGCCGTGCGAGTTGCCGTTGTAGCCCTTGGCGGCGAAGTCGGCCGAGTAGTGCACGGCCTGGCCCCGGCTGAAGAACATCGAGTACGGCATGGGGGTGTGGTAGAGCGTCGACGTCCAGTTCCGCTCCTTGCGGTCCACCTTGAAGACACCCTCGCGGGTCTGCAGCTCCGTGCCCTCGACACCGAAGCGCACGTCCATCGCCGAGACCACCTTGCCGTCGATCATCCAGGCGAGCGTCCGGCTCTCCTTGCTGATGCACAGCACACGGCCCGTCATACAGCGCGGATCCGGGGTGTCGAGCTCGAGCGTGGTCGGCGGCCGCAGCTCGTTCTCGGTCGGCTTGCGGGTCGTCGCCAGCAGCCTCTGCCAGGTCGTCTCGTCGACCGAGCCCGTCTCCGGCAGGGAGCTCTTCTTCTGGAACGCGGTGACCGCGCGGGCGGTGATGGAGCCGTAGAACGCCGTGGGGCTGCGGTCGAAGTGCCCGGCCTGCCGTAGCCGCGCCTGGAGCTCACGTACCTGCTCGCTCTCGGCGCCCTTGGCCATCAGCGGCTTGGCGCCGGACGGCTTGTCGTCGGACGACTCGGAAGCGTCCGGCGACGCGGCGGAGGGCGAAGCCTCCGCCTCGGAGGCCGAGGCCGAGGGCGAGGGCGAGGGCGAGCCCGAGGCGGACGCGGACGGGGACGCGGACGCCGACGGAGAACCCGCCCCCGACGTCTCGGAGACGGACGGCGAAGCCGACCCGGCCGCCCCCACGGCCTGGGCGGTGCAGCCGGTGGCGAGCGCCACCGCGGCGGCGGCCAGTGCGGCTCTGCGGACAACGGACGTACGACGGTGCATTGCAGCCCCCCGGGGTGTTGGATCGTTCGTACGTAGGGATAGTTCCCGGGGAGAAGTGGTTGCCCTGGGCAGGGGCGGTTGTGACGATGCTGTGACGCACGCTGCGGGAACGCTGTGAGCAAGCTCCCAGCCTGCGGCACTCCACCGGTCGCACGCCCGCCGCTACAGTCCGTCGCGAGGGTCGGATACCTGCGAGTAGGTCTACCGGAAGGCACAGCACATGGCGCGCGAGTCGGAGTCGGGACTGCCCATTGAGCCGGTGTACGGGCCGGATGCCCTGGCTGGGTGGGACCCGGCGGTGAAGCTGGGCGAGCCGGGTGGGTATCCGTTCACGCGGGGTGTGTATCGGTCGATGTACACGGGGCGTCCGTGGACGATGCGGCAGTATGCGGGGTTCGGGACGGCGGTGGAGTCGAATGCCCGTTACAAGCAGTTGATCGCGAACGGGACGATGGGGTTGTCGGTGGCGTTCGATCTGCCGACGCAGATGGGGCATGACTCGGACGCGCCGATTGCTCATGGTGAGGTGGGCAAGGTGGGGGTGGCGATCGACTCGGTCGATGACATGCGGGTGCTGTTCGACGGGATTCCGCTGGACCGGGTGTCGACGTCGATGACGATCAACGCTCCCGCGGCGTTGCTGCTGCTGTTGTATCAGCTGGTGGCGGAGGAGCAGGGGGTCAGCGCGGAGAAGCTGACGGGGACGATCCAGAACGATGTGCTGAAGGAGTACATCGCGCGGGGTACGTATATTTTTCCGCCGAAGCCGTCGCTGCGTCTGATCGCGGACATCTTCCAGTACTGCCGGGCGGAGATCCCGAAGTGGAACACGATCTCGATCTCGGGCTATCACATGGCGGAGGCGGGTGCGTCGCCGGCGCAGGAGATCGCGTTCACGCTCGCGGACGGGATCGAGTACGTGCGCACGGCGGTCGCGGCGGGGATGGACGTGGACGACTTCGCTCCGCGGTTGTCGTTCTTCTTCGTGGCGCGCACGACGTTCCTGGAGGAGGTGGCGAAGTTCCGGGCTGCGCGCCGGATCTGGGCGCGGGTGATGCGGGAGGAGTTCGGGGCGAAGAACCCGAAGTCGTGGATGCTGCGTTTCCATACGCAGACGGCCGGGGTGCAGCTGACGGCGCAGCAGCCGGAGGTGAATCTGGTGCGGGTGGCGGTGCAGGGGCTGGGCGCGGTGCTGGGCGGGACGCAGTCGCTGCACACGAACTCGTTCGACGAGGCGATCGCGCTGCCGACGGACAAGTCGGCGCGTCTGGCGTTGCGGACGCAGCAGGTGCTGGCGTATGAGACGGATGTGACGGCGACGGTCGATCCGTTCGCCGGCAGCTATGTGATCGAGAAGATGACCGATGACGTGGAGGCGGCGGCTCTGGAGCTGATGGGGAAGGTCGAGGACCTGGGCGGCGCGGTCAGCGCGATCGAGCACGGTTTCCAGAAGAACGAGATCGAGCGTTCCGCCTACCGCATCGCCCAGGAGACCGACTCCGGCGAACGTGTCGTGGTCGGTGTGAACCGTTTCCAGCTCGATGAGGAAGAGCCCTACGAGCCCCTGCGCGTCGACCCGGCCATCGAGGCCCAGCAGGCCGCCCGCCTGGCCAGGCTCCGCGCCGAACGCGACCAGCAGGCGGTCGACGCCGCCCTGGCCGAGCTGAAGAAGGCCGCCGAAGGCACCGACAACGTCCTCTACCCCATGAAAGACGCCCTCAAAGCCCGCGCCACCGTCGGCGAAGTCTGCAACGCCCTCCGCGACGTCTGGGGCACCTACGTCCCCACCGACGCCTTCTGAC